>CAYMBT010000006.1:0-3777 GCA_964388755.1 uncultured Pseudobdellovibrionaceae bacterium
GGTTTTGATTTGGAATCTACAAAACGACTGGGCTTCTTTTTTATTTCAATGGAACCATGGAATGTCTTCCTATATTTGGCAAAAAAAATGGCCCATAGAATACTTACTGACTCAAGTGGGAATTCTTTTTCCGATTTTTTTATTTTATAAGAGAGCTGAACTTCATAGACTCACCAAACATTGGCTAGCCGCATTTGCGGTCTTCCCTTTTGTGTTCTTTTTTTATTCTTCTTTTAAAGGAAGAGTCGAGGCCAATTGGACCATAATGGCACTTTCAAGCACCTACGCACTTTATTTTTTAATAAAGACCAATGCCGTCAGTAGAGCGCTTAAATCGACTCTGGTGTTATGGACAACCGTTTTAATTTTAGCACTTGTATTAGCTTTAATGCCTCAAGCTCCTTTGATCTCAAAAACAAAACTTTATGAAGCCCAAAAACTTGAACCCCTTATTGAATATACTAAAGATAAGTCCCAGATAATGGCTTATAGTTATCAAATGGCGAGTTACTTAAGTTTTCATAAAGATCAATTGATTTGCAAATTTTCTGGCTATGGAAGAATTGACCATTTTCAGTTTATGAAAGAGTGTCAAAAAATACCGGATCATTTTTTCTACATCGTGCTTTCAAACGAGATTCCCCCTTTTGAAAAAGATTGGCCCGAATATTTTGTTAAAAGCACGACACCGATCAGTGAGTACTACACGGCTCTGGAGATTCAAAAAAGATGAGAAATATTTTTTGGCTCTTTAGCATCACACTACTCCTGTACTTCTCATACGGCTTTTATTGGGCGAACTCTGAAATCCAAATTTACAAAACTCGTAAACCTTTAGCACACCATCCGCTGTTTTATGACTACAAAGGAGTCTCTCATGTAGTCACATCCTACTCGCGTGGCAGTTTTACCCCTCTTAATATTCTTATCGAGGCCACAAAGGCCGATCTTGATTTTCTTTTTTTTACAGACCTTAACCTTCTTGATCGTCCTTATAATCTGTCGGGCTATAACGGAAATGTTTTTAGCTTCACCAACCAAAAAATAAGTTATCTTGATTCACACATTCTGATTTATAGCGAAAATCCAGATTTTTATTTTGATAGCCTGACAACAGCCACCTCTCAGCTTCATCAACATTTTTATGAAGAAACTAATGAAGATCAAAGTTATCTGACAGTCCTTGCTCATCCCTTTAAAAAAAACCATATGTGGACTGGCGAATATCCCAATGGGCTTGACGGAATAGAAGTCATCAACATGAGACATCTTTGGCAAGAGTTATGGAACAAAGATAGGATGAGTTTTTTACTGAGTATTGCCACCTACCCCTTTAATCCACAACTCTCACTTCTACGTTTGATTCGCGAGCCAAGACGAGAGCTTGAGCTGTGGGATAGACTGAGTCAACTGTCACCGAAAATCGGAATTTTAGGTAACGAAACAACTGCTAAAATTTTTAAAATCTTTGGTCTTAATTTTACATTTCCATCCTACGTAAAATCTTTTCGCTTTGCCTCAAATCATATTTTAATCACCTCAGAATTAACGGGGCAGGCTCAATCTGATCGTAAAAAAATATTTTCTGCCATTCGCAGCGGTCAGTTTTATTTTTCCTTTGATAGTCTGGGAGATCCTAAAGGCTTTGCCACATATATGAAGTCTGGAAAAAATACTTATCCCATGGGCTCAAAGTTAAAACTCAATACAGACCTTTCACTTTTTGTGGATCTACCCAAAGATCTTATGGTCCCCTATAAAATTGAAGTTTTTAAAAATGGACAACTTTTTTATCAAGCTCAATCAGAGAACACTGATATAAAAATCGATAAAATCGGTGTTTATAGAGTTGTTGTCAAAATCCAGCCAAGATTACCCTTTCCAGATGATAAAAGGTGGTATGGTTGGGTTTATTCAAATCCTTTTTATGTTCAGTAAGAAAAAAGGATTTGCTTAAAAAAATTTAATTTACAAAAGATTAAAATGAGATTTAAAAAAAACTCAACTCTAATTGCTTCTCTCTTTTCTCAATGACAGGAAATCGATATTCTGGTCGACCAGTCAGTGCAATGAGGTTTTCGACGTGCACTGTTTCGCCGGGATTAAAAATCTTTTTAATAATTCCCAAAAAAAGTTGTCCGCAATAAGAGGCATCTTCTTCGGCACGGTGAAATTGACCTGATGGTATTTCGAGATGCTGTACCAAGGTACCCAATTTATAATTCGCTAGTCCTGGGAAAACTTTTCGAGCAATGGGAAGAGTGTCTAATACAATTCCTCTGGGGCCAGGTATCTCGTGTTTAACAATATCAGCTTTTAAAAACTGTGAATCAAAAGGTGCATTATGGGCGACGAGTGGATAATCAGAACAGAACTCAGTAAATGATTCTAATAAATCTTCAACAAAAGGTTTACCCACAAGCATATCATCAGTAATGCCATTAACGGCGGTGGCACCTGCTGGCATTGATTTTCTGGGATTAATGAGGGTCGAATATGTGGCTTCAGGCAAACCATTCACATAGCGAACAGCTCCGATTTCAACGATCTGATCAACGCCGGCGACAGTCCCTGTTGTCTCTAAGTCAAAGGCAATAAAATCCATAAAATCCCCCGTTTGATGACGTCCTATCTTTTTAACTAGCTCAGCCATGTAAAACAAGCCTAATTACTTACAGATTTTATGTTTTAAAAAAAATAAATGTATTTTTAAGCACTCAATGAGCCAAGTCTTTATCTTTAAAAGATTTTTGACCCAATCCCATCTGACGCAATGCTCGGGGTTGAAATTTTGCGTTTTGCTACCAAAAAATGAGATTATTAAAATCATGGCTTTTCTTTACGGACCACTTAAAAAATTACTCTCTCACAAAAAAGAAAAAACTCTTTTAGAGCTCTGCCTGAGTCACAAAATTCCTATTTCACACTCTTGCGAAGGCGGAGCCAGCTGTGGAACTTGTCGGATTATTATATTAGACGGGGCTCAAGATTTACCCGCCCCTCGCTTCCTTGAGGCTGAAATGGCCAGTGATCGTGGATTTAAAAATAATGAGCGCCTGGCTTGTCAAATTAAAGTCGGTCACAAAAAAGATTTGCACTTTAAGTTGCCAGAGGATTTAGAGTAACTATTGTTTTGCTTTATGGGCGATGGGCATTCTTCGGCCGCGCCCAAAAGCATGATCGGATACTTTAAGAATGGGTGGTGCCTGCCACCTTTTAAATTCAGACAAGTAAAGTTGTCGCAGTAACCACTCTTGGGTTTCGCCTTGAGCTTTCTGCTTGAGGCACACCAACTTTTCAACAGCATCATCAAGTTCATTGTAACTGGGCAAAGAATCACTGTCTTTTTGGTTTTCTCTGAGTTCTGCAGAGGGCGCTCGATCAATCATCTCTTGGGGGATGATTTCTCCGTTACGATTTATAAAATGGGCTAGCTCATAGACTTGTCTTTTTAAGAGGTCACCAATCGGGGCCATCCCGCCGCACATATCTCCATAAAGTGTGGCGTATCCACAAGCATATTCACTTTTATTACCGGTGGTAAAAAGGAGACTCTTCTGTTCGTTGGAATAGGCCATTAAAAAAAGACCACGCAAACGTGCCTGCATATTTTCGTGCATCAGAGAAAAATCTTTTTCTCCAAAAGTGTTTTCATAAGATGATACAGCGCTGGTGTAAGTCTCTTGAATGGGTAAATTAAAAAAAGGAGACCCTAAATTTCTTGCTAATTTTTTGGCTAAATCAAGGCTCAAATCACTGTTAAACTTTGTAGGTAAA
>CAYMBT010000006.1:3787-8114 GCA_964388755.1 uncultured Pseudobdellovibrionaceae bacterium
TTAAAGCTATAGAAGTTAAATTTTCACCCTCGATAGCGTCGGCAATAAGACAAGCCACAACACCCGAATCAATACCACCACTTAAACCCAGGTGGGCTTTCTTGAATCCAGTTTTAGCCATAAAGTCTCTGATCCCTAAAACTAATGCTGAATACAAATATTCAGTATCTGTAAGAGGTGAGCGATGTAAATCCCCAGATATTTTAATTGAATCAAAAACAATATAATCTTCTTTAAAGTAAGAAGCTTGGGCGACAACCTGACCTTGAGAATCAATGGCAAAACTTCCACCATCATAAATCAATTCATCTTGTGCCCCACACATATTCACATAGAGAAGAGGGGCTTTTAAATGCTGAGCGGTTTTTTGTGCCATGAGCAATCTTTGACCTCTTTTTTCTTGGGTGAAAGGCGAGGCACTGAGGTTAATCACTAAATCACAGTTTTGCGGCTTTAAATCAAGGATTGGGTTTTTACCATGAAGAGAATCCCAACCCCACATATCTTCACAAATAAGAATTTGAAGTTTCAAACCCCTAAACTCAATTTGATTATTCATAATTTGACCAGCCGATATATGTCGACTGTCATCAAAGACATCATAAACAGGCAAAAGTTCTTTATGAAGAGGTGTGTGGATTTTATTTTGATCAATGAGTACGACACTATTGAAATAGGGTTTTCCCGGACCGGTATTGGGGGTGATCAGCCCAATAAGTACCGCCACATTTTTCGGAAGAAGTTTAGCAAGCTTTGTGAGCTGGTTCATTTGCTCTTCGACAATGGATTTTCTTTCGAGAAGATCAAAGGGTGGATAACCCATAAGAGTCAGCTCTGGAAAAATAACCAGCTCGCACTGGGTACTCACTGCACGTTCAGCCACCGAGAGAATCATTTGGGAGTTTCTTTGAAAATCACCAAGCCAACAGTTGGTTTGTGCTAGGGCTATACGCATAAGCTTTGATTAACGCTTATTCAGACTTTTGCCAACTTTTTTTAATCTGCATGGCCTGCCCGCCAAGGAAAATGAATATAGCAATCAAAATGGCGGCAATCAGAAGAAATTTAATAAAAAACATCAATGAAAAACCTTTAGTCTCGATATCACTGCGTTGTCTTTGTGGCTCAGGCAAAGAAAGAGGAAAGCGGGTGGGTCTAAGATTCGCCATCATCTTATCTTTGTCAGATTTCTTACCTTTTTCGACAGTTTTATCTTTTTTCTTCTTGGCATCATCACTCAGATACTCGTCTTCAAGATATATAATTCTTTTACGAACCCTACGACCACCACCCCGACTACCACTATCAGCACTGCTGACTGAAGCAGAATCAAGACCCACAGGATCACCCTGATTTTCATTGGCATTATATTTTTGGGTGCTTGGGCGAAGATTGTTATTAGAATTTGAAAAAGATTCAGAGTTTGAACTACCGCCACTGCTGCTCTGAGAGCTGGGCCTAAGGCGAGAACCTGGACTGTTACTGGAACCGCCAGAGTCACTTGATGTCGCATCACTGGCCGAATCACCCGAAGTGCCCGAGGCACCGCCTGTTCCGGTTGATGGCACCAGTGGACGCCCCATGCTGAGAGAGAAGTTATCAAACCTTGCATTACACTGACCTTGGTTAGGACCTTGGCCACCAAGGGCCGGTAACTCACCAGTTTCTAATAAACAAGCAATGTAATCACCGAAATAGCTGTCTAAAAAAGAACGAAAAGCATCATTAAATTGGTAAAGAACACCGAGAATAATTGAAACGGTAATGGCAAGTACAAGAATGTACTCAACAATCGCCTGCCCAGCCTGATTGGCCCTAGACC
Source organism: uncultured Pseudobdellovibrionaceae bacterium (assembly GCA_964388755.1). Lineage (GTDB taxonomy): Bacteria > Bdellovibrionota > Bdellovibrionia > Bdellovibrionales > JAGQZY01 > JAGQZY01. Next base: position 5,610 of record CAYMBT010000006.1, read on the forward strand.
TAGAGTCAGCAAATGTTTTTTGTAAATAAGCCGATATGTTCATAACTATCATATTATCGGAAGGATTTTATTTTTAATGAAACGTTTTGCGAAACCCCTTTTTTTAAGCCTTATTTTGATCTTTTCGGCCAACAAGTCTACTGAGGCTCAACTGAAGCGTGAGCTTAACCAAAAAGAAGTGCTGACCTTAACCCAAAATATTCAAAAAAATCCGCAAAATATACGCGCCAGATTGTTTCTCTCACACCATTATTTTTCAAAAAAACAATGGGCCAAAGTGATTGAAACATTAAGACCTGTGACAGAAAAAATTAAAGGTATCAATCTCATAGAGCTTGGTACAAGTTACCTTGAACTTAAAAGACTTCATGAGGCCGAAACTGTGGCATCCATGATTCTTGGAGAAGAAAAAGTCCCACTTGAAAACTATGCCTTTAGCATCAGGGTTTTTGATACAATTCTCAGTGATCCAGAAATCAGTATTCAGAAAATTGAAATAAAAAATAAACTCTTTAATACTCTGAAAGCGGCGCAAGGGGCTTACCCTAAAGAAATTGCAGTTTACGATCTTTGGCTTGAGCAGCTTGAAAAACATGTGGAACATTATTCAGCCGATGGGCTTCGGGTGATTGAAGATCTTAAAAAAAATGAGGTGACACTTCCACCCGTTTATTACAGCCACATCTGCCGATATAATTATCTGGCCGATTTTACTAAAGAAGCCTCTATCACCTGTCAGCAGGCTTTGGTGATGGACAGTAAAAATCCCAGTAACCTGATCTATCTCGGCAAAACACAAATAATGACGGGAGACGAAGAAAACGGCAAACGTACGCTGGCTTCAGTGGGTGAGAAATTCGCTGACTCTGAGGTCGCTCTTTGGGAAACGGGCAATAGTTACTATGAAAGTAAAAATCTTGGTGCTGCATTTAAATATTATAAAAAAGCAGCAGATCATCCCCAGGCTCAACCAAGAAACTTTTTGTCATTAGCAAAAACAGCCTTTGAGCTTAAAAAATACCAAATTTCATTAAAAGCCTTTATCGAGCACTGTCGAAGAAGCGACTTTTTAGACCAAGAATTTCGCAGGGCTTCAGGCCTGCTTGTCAACGAACCAAAGTGGCATAAAAAATTCAGACAAAGTATGATGGATTGCAAGGCCGATAAATAAATATTTAACATCTCTGAATTATGGGGTTCATCAATGAAACATTTTTTATTAATTGTATCACTTTGTTTTGTTTCTATTTATAGCCAAGCTCAATTTTCACCCCTCCAAAAGATTCTCGATAAACATATTGTTGAGACTCGACTTCCTCAAGGGGGAATGGACACAGCTTTTCAATATTCTGAGGCCCATAAAGATCAAGAAACAATTCAACTCATTAAAGAGCAAAAAGAGATTCTAAAGAAATTTGATATTTTGGCTCTTAAAGATAAAAATACTGCCAATGCCTTTTGGATCAATGCTTATAACTTTTTTATGATTAGCACTATTATTGATCAAGGCTTTAAAAATAATAAATTAAATATTAACAGTGTAAAAGACTTTGGCACTTTTTTTAACCCCTACAAAATTTTTAAAGAAAAACTACACACCATTGGTCAGGCTAAATTCAGCCTTGATGAAATAGAAAAAGGCACACTTCTTGGCGAAGATTTTAGATCTAAAAAATGGAAGGACGCCCGAATTCATTTTGCGGTCAATTGCGCTTCGGTCGGCTGTCCGCCACTGATCAAAGAAGTTTACACAGCAGAGAACATCGATCAAAAACTAGATCAAAACATTGAAATGGCACTTAAGAATCCTCGACATCTTAAGGCCACAGGCCCTACTCTTCACCTCACCCATCTTTTTAAATGGTATCAAAAAGACTTTGAAGAGGCTCAAGGTTCTGTGACTGAATTTATAAAAAAGTATATTAAAGACCCGGCTCTCATGGCCCAAGTCGAAGCCCACAAGTCCATTGAATATATTGATTACAACTGGAAGCTGAATAAAAAAGAGAATTTTTAGAATTTTTTAAAAAGCTCTGTCTCATATTGAGATGAAATTATAAAAAGTTTCCTTTTAAATCAAACAGATGGGCTTCTCTGACTTTTTTAAAAGACAACTGTCTCATTCTTTAATTCCTGGTGATATTCTTATAGCTAGATCCATGACCCATCAGGTTTGCCACTACTGCAAACTAGACCTTTTTAGGCTTATGCGACTGGGGCTTAAGGCCGATAGGTCATTGGATAGTTTTATAAACTGAGATAGGGGGTCCTATGAAGAATACATTAAAGAGACTTTGGAAAGACGAATCAGCACAGGGCGCAACAGAGTATATTCTTATGCTTGTTGTTGTTGTTGCTATTGCAATGATGTTCAAAAGCCAAATCACTGAGATCGTAAAAGGTAAAGTTGATAAAGTTGGACAGGATATAAACTCTTTTTAATTTTGCAACTGTTTTTTAAATCATTTTCTTCACCAAAAATCTATCTGCAAGGTGTGTTCAAAT
>CAYMBT010000006.1:8124-18046 GCA_964388755.1 uncultured Pseudobdellovibrionaceae bacterium
AGACATTGTTAAATCAAAAGTCGATAAAGTTGGAACTGACATAAACGCTTTTTAATGCAGTAAAAGCTGTGGTGATAAATGACAACGGAGTTAATACTTCTATTGAGTCTTTTTGCAGTCATATTGGGTGGGGCATTTCTCGGCGATAAGGGACCGCGTAAAGTTTTTTCTGAGGCAGCACCAAAGCTTGGTGCGCGCATCGAGCAAAACATTACAATTGGTCATCGTTTTCGATTTCGCGACGGATCAACCATCGAATGGCAAAGACCCAATGGAGCACCTCCACTGGGAACGCCGTAATGTTACTTGGCTCTGTTCTCTGGCCTTTAGGCTTTGTTGCCATCGCAGTGACTGATGATTTGATCAATAGAAAGTTTCATAACTTTTTATTTATTGGACTGAGTATAGTTGGATTTTCTTTAGTCGCGTTCAGCGGTTTAGAGAATTTAGTACCAGCTTTAATTGGTTTTTTTGTGGGTGGACTTATTTTATTACCTCTTGTTCTGTTAGGAGCACTCGGAGCAGGAGACATGAAGTTTATGATGTGCTTGGGTGTGATCATGGGCGCAAAAACGATTATTGAAATTTTTATTTTTTCAATCTTTTGGGGCGCCCTATTAGGTCTTCTGACTATTATCATTTCTAAGAGATCTTCAGTTTTTAAAAACAATCTTAAAGAAATGATCCATTTTTTATAACCCTCTCAAACCCCTAAGATTCCCTATTCAGTCGCCATCGCGTTTGGCCTTATGACCTCTTTTTATTGGGGAGGTTTGTTATGAACAAACAAAGCGGACAAATTACCGTTGAAGCTGTTCTTGTTCTGACGATTTTGGTGAGCACTGTATTTGTGGCTACTCGCACTATTAGCGATCAACAATTTTTATCTCGCATGGTTGAAAGACCCTGGAGCTATTTAGCAGGTATGATCGAAAATGGCATGTGGGTCCCCGCCGTAGCTGGACGAGGAAGACATCCTAATCACAACACCCGTCACGGTTCTCCAGTAGGAGATGCACCATGAAAAGTGTTCCGATTTTAAAATGTCAAAAAGGCTTACTCACTCTCGATTTTATTTTCGCGAGTACAATAGTATTTGCGTTTTCAGCCATTCTTTTTAGTTTTGCTATGACCCTATCTGTTGTTGAAGTTGTACAGTATATTAGCTTCGCTACGGCCAGAAACTATAACCTGGGGCACCTTAACGAAACGACACAAAGAGAACGGGCACAATCTAAATATGATCAATTAGCAGGACATCCTGCCATTGTTCCGATGCTCAGTAACGGTTGGTTTGCTATTGATAATGTCATCATCAGTGATTTTAATGACGAGTATCAACCTGATGCCGATGCAGAAACTTTTGTTGGAGCAAGAATTCCCTTTAACGCTCCCATTCTTTATAAGAGAATTCCAATGCTGGGGACTACGGCATCTGACCCAGAAGGTTTTCGCGCCAACATACAATCCTTTTTAGCCCGCGAACCCAGCTTTCAAGAGTGCCAAGAATTTATGTCACAACGAGCCCAACAAATGTCGGCTCTGGGTTTTAATTTTCAGCCTAATGCTGTGGCTATCATCATGGACAATGGGTGTTGATATGAAAAAAATATCTCACACAAATCCATTAAAAAACAAAAAAGGCTTTGCGAGTATCGAGGCCACTGTTCTTCTTGTTCTTTTTATGTCTATGATTTATTACGCTTTTGGATTCTTTGGCATTGTTCATACCGCCGTCGTTCATAATATACATAGCCGAACCTATCTTTTTGAAACTTTTCGCCATCGAGCCAATTTGATGTATTTTCGCTCTAATCGCGATGTCTCTTTTCATTACTACAACATGATGACCCGACTCCACGGGATCAACACCGATACTCAAGATAACCCAGGAACACAAATAGCCACCGAAAGACCCATATCCATGGGACTGAGTCTTGAGGAGTCCGGAAGAAATTCGGGCGTGCATAACCGAGATGTTTTTCAGCGAGTACCTGCCTCAGGCAGAAATTCTACCGTGGGTGTGAATCCGGTTTGGATTCTCACCCTCTATGGAATCTGTCTGAATAGCCGGTGCGGAGGATAGTCATGGAACAAAACGAAACACGAACCTTATGGATTTCAATCGGTGCTGCGGTCTTTGCTGTTATCCTTCTTTACGGATGGGCCCAAGATAAACGAGCCGACTACGCTCGAAAATTTGGCCAAACCAAAACAGTGGTTGTGGCTCGAGAAGATATCAGAGAATTTGAAATTGTTGATGAATCAAAACTTGAAGTGGTCGAAAAGCCCTCTGACTTTATTCAACCCTCAGCCATACAAAATCCATCAGAAATTGTTGGGCAAATTGCTTTAGCTCCCATTAAAAAGGGAGAGCAAATTCTGAACACTAAACTTGTCTTCCCTGATAAAAGCACAGGACTTTCAATGCAGGTTTCACCCGGGAAACGCGCAGCCACTGTCCCGGTTAATGAAACACAGGGTGTTGCAAAACTGATTAAGCCCGGAGATCGAGTTGACGTTATTGCAGCTGTTGATGACGGAGACGGTCTTAGTAAAATTAGAAAGGTGAGAACTATTTTGCAAGATGTGGTTGTCCTCGCTGCCGGTCAAAGTATTATGGACAACCTGCCCATTCAAATCACCAAAGGCAGTGAAGATAATTTTGAAATCAGAAATTTGAGAGCCGATAATAATTATTCAACATTGACCCTTGAGGTTTCACCCTCAGAAGCTCAATTGCTTTTTCATCTCTCATCAAACTCTTTACCCATTTACTTTTCTTTAAGAAATCCTAATGATCGTATCAAAGGAACTTTGCCTACGGTTGATGTTAATGATGTTCTTAACCGTGTTCGGGTCAGAAAACCCGCCTCACCTGCCCCCGTAGTGCCACCGACACCAGTACAAAATCAACCGACTCCAAAGCCAAAACGAGGACGTTATGAAAAGCTTTAAACGCTTTTTCATATTTATTATTTTTAGTTTACACACCTTGGCCTACGGCCAAGGTATCGATAATGTTGTGGGTAAAAAGTATATCACTCTTTATATGGGCATTCAGCATCAAGAGGTTTTGTCCCATTTGCCTCCAGGAGCTGAATTTTTAGGGGACTTTAGAGCTATAGTTGATGCTGAACTTGATCGAGAGATTAAGACAATCCGCTTTACTCCTTTAAAGCCCGGGCTTTCGACAATGACCATTCACGATCGTAAAGGGACTAAGATTTTTGAATATCGTATTGATGTTCGTAATTCTGACCTCACACGAATAGTGCGAGAGGTGCGTGCTCTTTTAAGCAACGTAGAAGGAATACAAGTTAAAATTGTGAATAACAAAGTCATTGTTGACGGCACAATTTTAATGCCAGCTGATTTGAGCAGAATCTATGGTGTTAAAAAACAATTTGGCGACCAAGTTGATACTCTTGTAGAGATTGACCCTATGGCACAAAAGAAAATTGCTACCGTCATAGAAAAAGAAATTAATAACCCAGATATCGAAGTTCGTGCCATTAATGGCAAATATATTTTAAAAGGGATTGCTAATAACGATGACGAGAGAAGCAAGGCCGAAATCATTGCCAGAACCTATCTTCCCCCACCTGTTTTCAACGAAGCTGAAAAGCAAGAAGTGGTTAAAAAGAGAAACGATGAATTAATCATTAATCTTTTGACAGTCAGAGCCCCGCCACCAGCTGAGCCGGACAAGATTATTCAACTTGTTGTCCATTATGTTGAACTGAGCAAAAAATATATTAGAAGTTCGTCTTTTCGATGGGCCCCTTCGCTTCAGGACAATACAGACGTGAAGTTTACAAAGGACACTCGTCAGAACAGTGACGGGATTATTGCTGAAATCTCTGGGGTCATTACTAATCTTCTGCCAAAGCTCAATCACGCTAAGGCCCATGGTTTTGCACGAATTCTTGAGAGTACATCTGTGACGACAAAAGATAAAGAACCAGGTACGGTGAGTTCTACCACCCAGATTCCATTTCTTGTTCGTCAGCCAGGCACAGTAGAAGCGGGCGGAGGCAACACGACTCAGTTTGCAAACGTCGGTATCACTTCGTCAATAACACCCACCATTGTAAACCCTCGATCGGATGTGATTGAACTTAAAATGGATTTTAATGTGAGCTCTCTGATCGGAAACACTCAAAGTGGACCCCAGACGGCCACCAATCTTGTTAAAACAGTTGTGAATGTTCGCAGTGGGCAAAGTGCCGCTGTGGGAGGTTTGATCCAAAATTCAACGGGGACAGAGTATAATCCTGACAACAACCCCGATGCTATTTTTAACTTGTACTCATCTAAAGATTTTCGCAGAAACAAGACCCAATTTGTGGTTTTTGTGACCCCCATTATTAAATCATCAGCCAGCGCAGGCTCAGAAAAAATTAAGCGTAAGTTTAGATTGCGAGAATAGACAGGCCTTAAATCCAGTCTATTTTCTGAATCAAATTTTAGCTTAAGAATCTCGAAATAAGTCCTGTGGGCCTTAAAAATTTGAGTCATTAAACCGATAAGTTGTTACAGAGGTAGCTTGTGGCGATTAATCCAAATTGTTCAATCATTTCAGTTGTTGGTGGTAAAGGTGGCGTTGGCAAAAGTGTTTTTGCGGCTAACCTTGCAACCGCATCCACACTGGAGCTTCGCACACCCTGTTTACTGATCGATTTTGATCAAAACACCTGTGGTGATCAAAACTTTATTACCGGTTTTCAAAAACCTAAAACAATGACAGAGGTTTGTAATTTCTCAGGGGCCATAAACACAAGAAACCTCAGCGCCGTACTTAACGTTCATGCCCAAATTCCACTGCACTATATCGCTGGAATAAAAAATCCAGGAGAACTTTTCTCAGTCAATACATCCATTGCTATTAAGCAAGTTGAAACATTAAGTAACTTTTATCGCTTCATTTTTATTGATCTAGGAAATTCGTTTGATGATTTACAGCTTAAATGCTTAGAAATGAGCACTCTGGTTCTTGCCATTACTACACCTGAGGTTTTGACAATCAATCAAACATCGAGACTTCTTAATGAACTTTCGGCGGCCTCTGTTCCCCAACCCTCAGTTCAAATCGTGGTTAATAAAATGTCCAATTCTGGTTTGGCCGTAGACAGTATCGAAAAATCTTTGAATAAAAAAGTTTTAGCGACCATTCCACAAGACGATATAACAACAATGGGTGCTTTGAAAAGAGGGCTTCCATTTGTTCTAATAGCCAACAAGGCCCCTGTATCAGCGAGCTACCACAATCTTGTGCGGACATTATCGGGTGGTCTTTTACAAAAACTCAAAAGCATACAGCGTCCTACAGCATCAGCTTTAAAAACATTAGATGAGTCAAATAATAGCACAAATTCAACAGGCCCAGTGATAGATGCCAGAACCCATCTTAAACTGACAATTCATAAGCGTCTGATCAAAGATCTTAATTTAAAAAACGATGATATTACAAAAGCTAAAGAAGATCCTGAGCTAGAAAGAAAACTGCAAAACGATGTCAAAGTGGCTATTGGTAAAATCCTTGATCAAGAGTCTCGAGGTCTGAATAACACCGATCGCAAACAAATTATCAAAGAAGTGGTTGATGAAGCTCTTGGACTTGGTCCTTTAGAAGATCTTCTGGCCATGGAATCTGTTTCAGAGATTATGGTCAATGGTTACAATAAAATATTTATTGAAAAAGGGGGTAAAATACAACTGAGTAAGATTTATTTTACCTCAAACATACAGCTCAGAAACGTGATCGAACGCATTGTTAGCCCCCTTGGTCGACGAATTGATGAAAAGACACCCTATGTGGATGCACGTCTTGCCGACGGCTCAAGGGTCAATGCTATTATCGAGCCACTATCCATTGATGGCCCAGCATTGACTATTCGTAAATTTCGTAAAGACTCGTTTGGGGTGGATGAATATATCAAATACAATTCATGCACAAAGCAAATGATGGACTTTCTTAAACTCTGCGTTTCTCAAGGTAAAAATATTATTATCTCTGGCGGAACTGGCTCTGGTAAAACGACACTTCTTAACTGCTTATCCTCTTTCATACCTGTTGATGAACGAATTATTACCATCGAAGATGCGGCCGAACTTCAACTTAAGCAAGAGCATGTCGTTAGACTTGAAACACGCCCTGCGAATATGGAAGGTACGGGATCCATCTCAATCCGTGACCTTGTTAAAAACTCGCTTCGTATGAGACCCGATCGAATTGTGGTTGGTGAGTGTCGTGATGGCGCTGCCCTTGATATGCTCTCAGCCATGAACACTGGTCATGATGGATCAATGACCACCGTCCACTCGAACTCTCCTCGCGAGGCCATCTCTCGTCTTGAAACTTTATGTATGATGGCTGGAATGGATTTACCAGCTAAAGCCATTCGAGAGCAAATCGCAGGTGCCGTGGATGTGATCGTTCAGATCTCGCGTCTTTCAGATGGTAGTCGTAAAGTGATGAATATCACTGAAGTTCAAGGTATTCAGGGTGAAGCTGTGACACTACAAGATGTGTTTTCTTATAAAGAAACTGGCTACGACAAAAACAGAAAAATTGTTGGTCAATTTCTTTCTAAGGGTCTTATTCCTAAATTTGTCCAAGATCTTAAAGAACGTGGAGTCACAATTCCAAAAGATCTTTTTTCAAATGAAGGCGAACCTCAATCTGCACAAACACAAGACAATCGATCAAGTGGTCTGCGTAGACCCATGACAAAAAAAGTAAGTGGTGAGTGATGAGTGATTTAATTAATAATTTTACTATTAGTTTACCTCTGCCAATCATGATGATTTTGATAGCGATTTGTACCTTCGTTATCTTTTACCTCTGGGTCGATCGCATCATCCATTTTGTGAATGAAAAAAGTCTTGGTCAAAGAGACGAGATTATTCGTTTACTCGAGCTCATGTTTGTTCCGGTGAATAAAGAAAAACTAACAAAAACTTTAATGATCGGAAGCTTTGGCTTGGGCTTTCTTTTCTTTATTTTATTTTGGCCTAACATTGTTGCTGGATTGATTTTTGGAACCATTTTTACCCTATTAGGATGGAATCTCCCTAAACACGTCATTAAATATCTTTATGAAAAACGCTGTAGTAAATTTACCGATCAAATGGTGGATGCGATGACTATTCTTTCAAATGGTGTTCGCGCGGGACTCAGTGTGAATCAAGCCATGGATCGTGTGGTTAAAAATTTAAGTAATCCCATCAGCCAAGAATTTAGACTTGTTCTATCACAAAATCAAATTGGTCAAACTTTAGAGGATGCACTGACTGAGCTGGGAGAACGTATCCCTAGACCCGACGTGCAAATGTTCGTAACTTCTGTGAATATTCTTAAAGAGACCGGTGGTAATATGGCTGAAACTTTTCAAACAATTACATTCACCATTCGGGAAAGACAAAAGGTTGAGAAAAAAATTGAAGCCTTAACGGCCCAAGGAATTATGCAGGGAATAATTATCAGCTGTATACCATTTATATTATTGGGAGTTTTCTTTGCAGTAGACCCTAATTATATTATGCCACTTTTTAATACAACCCTGGGACTTATTGCCTTGGCTGTCGTTATATTTTTACAAATCATTGGTGGTCTAATGATTAGAAAAGTTGTTACAATTAAAGTTTAAAGACTCAGCGCATGTTAGAACTGTTCAACCGATTATGGAAGACGCTTTGATGATACTTAAAAAATGGACTCTTGTTTGTTTAATTTTCTTCAGCTCACAGGCTGTATTTGCCGCTGTGAACATGAGAAATGCAAGCTACACAGAATCCTGGATTGATTATATCGACCCCGAAGAGGGAAGCGAAATTAAAATCGAAAGATTTTATAGTTCACGCTCTCTCTTTTTGGGACTCTTTGGTTTTGGTTGGTGTTCCAGTCTTGAAACAAAGCTTGATATCACATCGGACGGTATTATTAATCTTACCGAGTGCGGCGGCGGCCTAGAGATCACTTATTATCCCGAAAACTTTGATCTTAAAACCAGCACCCAAACCATTGATCAAATTGTTGACCACATTAGTAAGCAAAAAAAAATGACCATCAATGATATCAAAAATTTGAAAGTGCAACTTGAGAACAACACCAAAATGCGCTTTACCTATGCCAATCAACTTCATCTGGTTGATATTCAAAAAATTAAATCCAACAAAAACACTTTTCATGCAAAGACTAAAGGTATTGAAAAGATGACATTTGATGGTCAGTTTTATGAGCGCAGACGACAGGATGGCGTTACCGAAAAATTTGACAGCAAAGGTTTACTTGTTCAAGTCACTAACTCTCAAGGGTTGTGGCTTCGCCTTAATTACAAAGGGCCTCGTCTTGCGTACCTGGTGGATTATAAAGGTCGTAGACTGAATTTTGCTTATGACACCAATGGAAAACTGGTTAAGATTTTTAATGGGACCGGGCTAGAGAGCATTTATCAATTTGAGGGTGAAAACTTAAAAATGGTGACTAATATGTGGTCTAAAAAATACGTCTATTCCTATGACGGTGCCCATAATTTGACTGACGTTCAATTTCCAGACAACACCACAATTAAAATGTCCTATGATGTTTCAAATGATTGGATTAAAAGCTATACAAACAGAAACAAGTGTCGTGAAACCTTTGAGTTCCAACTTTCAAAAAATGATCCTAAAAATAACTACTGGGGGACCTTTAAACGCACTTGTCCCAAAGAGAAAACAACTATTGGACGACATGAATTTTGGTACAAAGCCTATACCTTTTCAACGGATAAATATTTAAATCGTGTGATGGAAACCTTTGAAAAAGACATACGTGATATTTACTTTCACCCTTTTTTAGGGCGACCTGTGACCGTTCGAGAGAATCTCTCCTATACCGGTTACGCGTATTACATCAATGGATTAGTGAATAAAAGAGAATATAAGCAGTACACATTGGCCCAAGTGATTGAAGACTGGCAGAAATCCACCTATCAATATGATTTGGCTCGCCTTCTGATGACCGAAGAAAATCGAACGACTTTAAATCCCGCGGGAAAACCCATCGAACAAAAAAAGCTTAAGTTTGAATATGATTCTAAAGGCCTTCTTAAGAAAGCCCAATCCAGTGACGGATCATTTGTCAGCGTTCAATATAACAGACGTGGACAAATCAGCAGCCTTAAAAATAATAAAAAATTAGAAATTTCACTCAGTTATAATGACGAAATTGAGAAGCCCATTCAGATCTCACAAAAAGATTTAGGGGATATCCGCATTACCTATGATAATCAGGGTGATGTTGAAAAAATTGAAAACAAATCCACTCGAAACATTTCTACATCAATTGTATCTAATTTAATGTCGCTTCTTGATCAGCTTGGCCCAATGGGCGAGCAACTGGCATTTTAGTACTCTTCTGACAACTCAGAATCTTTTTTGACCTTTGACTTTGAACTTTCATCCCATTGATCACGAAGACTCTCTTTAATTTCTTTATACTTTTCTGTCAGTCTTTGCCCGGGTATTTGAGAAGGCTTATGTTTATTAACAAAATCAGAACTCATCTTACCAACAAATCTGTTGTACTGGTGACCAATAAAGGTGGCTCCACCTTGTGCTGTTTTTTGAAAAAAATGGGCTGTACTTGATTGGTGGGTGAATCGTATGACCTTTTCTTCTAAAGTTGAACCACCAATCTTAATTTGCATCATTAAAACAAGAACAAATGTGTAAATAATCATTTTGATTATAAAAAATAGGTCACCCATATTTCAGTTCTCCCAATTGCTCTTCGGCCAGTTTAATATAATCGAGCAAGTGATGGCTTTCAAAAGGTTTTGCTAAAAAACCAAAGCCACCCACTTCGTTGACTTTTTCTTTGGCCCACTCTTCATCAACAGCTGATATAAAAAGTATTTTTGTTTGGGGCGCCTTC
>CAYMBT010000006.1:18056-24449 GCA_964388755.1 uncultured Pseudobdellovibrionaceae bacterium
TAATTGCTTGAGCGACTTCAAAACCATTTTTTTTGGGGAGCGCCAGGTCTAAAAGTACCAGATCAGGTTTAAGTGAAATTGCTTTTTCTATGGCCGACTCACCATCATAGGCTTCGCCCACTACGTTGTGACCAGCGGCGAGTAAGGTTTGTCGACAGATAAGAACTATAAAAGAAGAATCATCGACGATAAGGATTTTCATAAAAGAGCTCCTCGAACGTTTATTTTATCACTGAGCACCTCAAAGAGTATTATTATCTTTTAACTTATCCTTATCACCACGACGTATGCCTGTGTGTAAAAGTGATTTCTCAACCATAGTCCCATGGTCCTTAGGTCAATGCAGACTCTGGGCTAGCTGATGAGTCCATGAGAAAAAAAATTTAATTACAAGCTTTCTCGATAGTTCTACTATAATAGATCAATGAAGATAGATCGATATATAAGCCTCCTATTTTTATCATTATTTTCTTGTTTGTCTTTTGGCCAAACTCCCACAGAAAATACAACCGAGTACTCTAGTCTCTATGACCAATCCCTGACTTTAAGAAAAATGACATTCATACCAAGCATAGATAACATCAGTGGAATTTACTCAAAGGCGATTGACGAACAGCTTAAAAATCTTATCGAAGCTCATCACAGATGGGATTATGTACAAAGCCATATTGCCGGCTCTAGTATTAAGCCCGAAGAACTGGTCAACGATCCCAGTAAAGTACGAAACCTTTCTCGATCTATAAAAAGCGATGGCTTTTTTATCGCTGAAGTCAGAAAAGATCCTAACGATATTCATATTCAGCTCTATCTTTTTAGCACTCAAAGTGGCGAACTGATCGCTGAAGAAATTATAAAACAAAAAAATGACAACACTCCACTTGTCATTGCCTCTCTCAACAAACTTTATACCCGGATTCTTAATAAAATTCCCTATGATGCCCTTATTCTAAGTCGAACAGACAATCGGGTGACAATCAATGCCGGCAAAAAAGATGGCGTCAGCCCTGGACAAACATTAACGGCCCTTAAAATCATTAGTGCCAAAAAACATCCTAAAAGAAATTTTTTGATTAAATCCAACAAGGCCATTTTGGGACAAGTTCGTGTTGTTAAAGTCGATGATTATTTAAGTTTTGCCGATGTAACTAGCGAGATTGAAGCGGGTGTTCTTACAACTGATGTTAAGATCTCTGGCGTTTCTAAGGTGGATTACTCATCAACACCTTGGACAAATACCTATACACCACCTGAGCAGCTCCTCAGCGAAAACAACAAAGTGGTTTTTGGCAAGGAAGCTAGAGAATGGATTGCTAAAGACCCACCGACTTTTGGTAAAGTTGGTGCCGGGTTTGCCATTGGTAGTTTTAACAATAGCCTTGGTCTTATCGATGGATCAAATATTGACTCTAAGGTCAGTACTTATCCAAGAATTGATTTGCATGGAGAAATTTGGATTACACCCCAGTTTTATACCGATGCTATTTTTGCTCAGGGTATTGGACAGTCTAAAAATCCTACGGGAAGCCCTGCTGAGATTTCTAATTCTTTAAGCCAATACCGTTTGTCCTTTGGATATAATTTCATCCTTAAAAATGAGTTTTTTGGACCCAAGATTACTTTTGACTTAGGCTTTAATACTTACAAAATGTTTGTGGACACCACATCCAATCAAGGCTTTACAACGCTTGAGTACCGATCTGTCCCCTTTGGTATTGGTGGTTATGTTCCGGTGAATGCGGCTCAGACTTGGGCTATTGGTGGTAAGGCCTATTTTCATATGTTCCCAAGCCTTAATGAAACTCCTTTTAGCTCTGCAGGAAGTAGTGATAATACGATCAATCACTTTTTATTTTTTGCTGAAAACAAGATCAGCGAGCGACTTCGACTTAACATTGGTTTAGAATTTTTACTTTTCAGCACCACATTCTCGGGCCAAGGTGATCGAATTAACCCGGCCAGAAATTCTAGTCATCGCTTTACGATGCTGAACACCTCGATTGATTATCTTTTTTAAAAGTTTTGTTTAAGCTTTTGATCCTATGATTTTTTCTAGGTCTTTGATTTCTTTTGGAGCACTGATGGTCATTATGTCGGGTTTTGATTTTGTGATGAGAATGTCATCTTCAATCCGTACACCCAGTCCCCTTAACTCTTTATCAACGTCACTATCTGATTCTGGGATGTAGATCCCCGGCTCAACTGTGATCACCATGCCGGCCTGAAATGGAACTGGTTTATCTTTGAGTTTTGAAAAACCAATATCATGGACATCAAGGCCAAGGTAATGACCCACACCGTGGGCATAATATTTTTGATAGCTTTTCTTTTCGATCAATTCTTTTGTTTTTCCTTTTAAAAGTCCAAGTTCAACCATGACCTCAGTGAGCTTTAAAATCGTTAACTCTTGAAGCTCTGGCAAAGAAAAGCCAACCACAACCTTTGAAATTAATGACTTTTGTACCTCTAAGACAGCCTGATAAAGATCTTTTTGAGTCTGACTAAACTTTCCATCAATGGGATAGGTTCGAGTGATATCAGCTTTGTAAAAATATTTTTCGGCGGCGGCATCGATCAATAAAAAATCACCTTTTTTTGTTTTTCGATTATTAGCCCTATAGTGTAAGGTTGTCGCATTCGGACCCGACGCAACGATAGAAGGATAAGCCTCCCCTTGGGCATTATCTTTAAAAAAAGATGACACAAGGATCCCTTGAATCTGTTTTTCTGTCATGCCTGGACTGACTGATTTCATGGTGAACTCATGGGCGCGGGCCGAAAGCTCACAGGTTTCTTTCATCCACTTTTGTTCATCACTGTCTTTGATCACTCTGAGTTGGGATAGGATTTCACTGGGATCATGAATAGGCATTAAACTTTGCCCAGAACGGCGATCCAGTGCTTGTGCTTTTTTACGAGCCGATAAAATCAATTTATCAAGTTCAGAATCAAGACCCATAGAAAAATAAAGTCTGTTTTGACCACGCAAAAGTTCTGGAAGCTCTTTAACCAAGTGTTCAATGTCATAAGCCTTGTCGGCAGAAAATACTTTTTGAGCGCGCTCAACACCGTAACGTTCGCCGTCCCAAAGCTCCATAGCTGGATTACGATCTCTGACAAAAAGATGAAGTTCCGGCACTTTACCCGTGCGAATAACAAGACAAGAACCAGGCTCTTCGAAACCTGTTAAGTAAAGAAAAGAACTTTGTGGACGAAAAGGGGCCAGATGACCTTCTTCGCCAGAAAATAGGACTATAACGGAGTCTTTTCCGCAAAGGGTGTTCAGTCGATCGCGACGCTTTTTAAAACTTTTAAGATCGTTGTAAGTGTTAATAATCATATTTTTTAGCGAGGCGTAACACCGGCTCCTTACTTTTGATTTGGCCCAAGCGAATAAGGGCTCTGAGCGACTGGTAGGATTGAATATTATGCTGGGGTAATGAAATTTGTATAACCTCATCAACCCCTTGCTCGCCGGCTTTTGGAGCCGTAGCTTTAATCTGTGACCAGATCAATTGAAGATTATCTTTTTTATTTTCTGCGACCTCAGAAAGGGTAAGGTTTTCAGAGAGAACATCGATGTAGACAATGACCTCGGCCCCTTGTTTTTTTAAATTTTCTGCCAAGGCTGCAATACCCAGCGGATGGGCAGAGGTGGATTCCATATAAAAGTGAGGCGGAAACGGCCAACAAGATTGAATGACGTTTTTAACACTTCCCTTTTGATGAATCACCTCTTGGCCTGATTTGATTTGTAAAGAGGCACAAGAAAAGAAAGGAGATAAGTCTGTTACAGAACGGTTGGCAAAAAGATCATTAAGAAAACTATCAAAATTTGAGATTTTTGCACCCGAAGAGCTGTTTGAAAAAAATGATTTTTGCGAGAAGTTTTGCACTGGCAGTTTTAACAACTTCCATTCGGCGGCGTGGGATTTACCGTTGACAGCAAAAGTGGCAGCCATCAGCGAGCCCCATTCTAAACCCGCAATGGCTCGGATTGGAATTTTTTGGTTCTCAAACTCTTGCAAAACTCCTAATTGAGAAAAAGCTAATGCCCCACCGCCACCTAAAATAATTCCAAGTGCTGGTGCTTTTTTATTTAAAAACTCTGGTTTGTTAATAACCTTAGCCTCTTCTACGGGCTGATCAGGTTCTGTGGTCACCGTTGGGTCTTGGTGCTGATCACTTGTTTTAAGTTTAAGACTCTCGCAGGAGGTCAGAAGAATGAAGCTCAGGCTGAACAAGCATAAGTATTTCTTTATTGCCATTTTCTCCCTCGATTGGTGATGGACATAAATCTATTCTTTTTAACTTATTTTCACCCAAAACCCCATCTATTTTTTTTATGATTTCAGCTTGCAGGCTCTGATCTTTAACAACGCCTTTCTTGTTGAGGTGTTTTTGTGTCAGCTCAAATTGAGGCTTTACAAGAAGAACGAGAGAACCACTGGGTGAAATTAATTTTGCAAGGGGCGAAATAACATAGGTGAGCGAAATAAACGACACATCCACAACAATAAGATCAAAAAAATGAGGGCTCGATTCAAAAAATAAACTTAAAAGTTCCCCGGGAAGGCCATTTCTAATGTTAATTTTATCAAAGGCCAAGAGCCTTGGATTGTTTTTTAAACTCTTATGAAGTTGATCATGCCCCACATCAATGCCTAAGATTTTTTTTGCACCCTGCTGAAGCAAGTAATCACTAAAACCACCTGTCGAAAGACCCACGTCAAGACAGACCTTATCAAGGACAATGAGATTAAATGTCTCAATGGCCGCTTTAAGCTTCAGTGCTCCGCGCGACACGTAGTGAAGCTCTTCAGAATCTTCGATGATAAAATCTTCTCGGCAAAGACTCTCTGAATCTAGCTTTATTCCAGTTTTATTCAGAGTTTTCCACAGCCCTTGTGGGTTTTTTATTTTAACTTTTTCTTGAGCAATAAGACTTTGGATCTTCGAGCGAGTCCATTCGGGATAGAGAAGCATTAAAATTTGATCCACTCTTTTTAAACTCATACTTTACGGTTGAGATTAAAATCAATAAGGCTGATCAGTTCTGGCGAAGAAATTTCTACATCTTCTACAGAGAGCATCAACTTTTCAGTCAGAGATTTTAAATACTCTTGTGTTCCTTGAACTCCTAAAAAAGCGATAAAGCTTGAAGGTTCTTCATCGGCGGCATCAAGAAGATCATCTTTCACTTGAAAGGCTAAACCTAAAAGCAAACCCAATTCTTTAAATGGCTTTGATTTTTTTTGTGCCATGAGTGCTGGCCCCTCAAAACAGACCGAAATAAGTTCGCCCGTTTTACACTCATGAAGATGGATCAGATCGCTCAGTGAATCAATTTTCTTTCCAAAACCAAGATCAAGAATTTGTCCACGAATCATCCCTAAACCACCCGATGCTTTGGCTAAAGAATCAATCAGTAGCGCGCTATGATTGGGGTAGGACTGGGCCAGAATTAAAAAAGCTTCAGTCAGTAGAGCATCACCGGCAAGAAGGGCGATGGGTTCGTTAAATTGTTTGTGGCAGGTCAGTTGACCGCGCCTAAAATCATCATTGTCCATACAGGGCAAATCATCATGGATCAAAGAATACGTATGAATACACTCTACGGCCATAGCAAGGGGTGTGATTGCCTCAACGGAAATGCCAAGGGCTTGTCCCACAGTGTAACAAAGCAGTGGCCTAAACCTTTTACCACCATTAAAAGCCGAGTATTCCATGGCCGTAAACAAAGACTCAACATCTTCGCCAACGGCTTTGTTATGAGCCAGGCGAGTGCGAAAGGCTTGATTAAAATAAGAAAGAAGAGGATCAAAATCTTTCATCATGAATTAAAATCCTCTAAAAGTGGTTCGCCTGAAGCATCAACGCCCACCAGGGTTTTTACCTTTTTTTCAGCCTCACTGAGTTCTTGACTGCAATCGCGCGATAGCTTCACACCTTCTTCAAAAAGCTTCAGCGAATCATCTAAAGACAATTCACCAGTCTCCATTTTTTTTACAATTTCTTCGAGGCGAGTTAGTTTAACTTCAAAACTCATTTTTGCTCCTTCTTAGCTTTGGTGCTGAGCACCTGTGCATTAATAAATCCGTCCTTGAGTTCTATTTGAATCTCTTTGGCGTTCAATTGTTTTATGGTCTGTACGACCCTTGTTTGGTCCCTGATAATGGCATAGCCCCGCTCAACAACTTTCAGTGGCGAAAGGCTATCCAGCATTGCCATAAAGCGTGTGAGAGCCGATTGATTTCTCTCGAGCCGCTTTCTGAGAGAAAGAAAATTAATTTTATTAAGATTCATCACCCTTTGTTTCTTTTGGGCAATAAGAACATCAGGGCTTTTAAGCCTTTGACGAAGAAAATCGATTCTCATCTGTAGCTTATCTTTACG
>CAYMBT010000006.1:24459-28098 GCA_964388755.1 uncultured Pseudobdellovibrionaceae bacterium
TAAAGTCTTTGCGTCCAATCATCAAGGCGTAAAATTGAATCTCGTAAATATTTGCGTGGGTCCTTGAGTGATTTTTGATAATACTCAATTTGTTTTCTATGATTTGAAATCAATTGTTTGCATAAAATAAAAAGGGAGCGAGTAAAGAATTTAATTTTTTCAGTCAGCTCGACTTCGCTTTTAGCAACAAGTTCTGCGGCGGCCGAAGGAGTCGGTGCTCTTAAGTCGGACACAAAGTCAGAAATGGTAAAATCGATCTCATGGCCAACGGCCGATATAATAGGAATCTGGGATTTTGCAATGGCTCGTGCCACAATCTCTTCGTTAAAGCACCAAAGATCTTCGATGGATCCACCACCGCGACCAACAATCAGCACATCAAAAATATTGGTTTTATTAGCCAGTTCAATACCCCTAACAACTTCAAGGGCCGCCCCTTCACCTTGAACACGAGCGGGAATCACAATCACTTGAACACGTTTGGAACGGCGAGAAAGTACGTTTAGGATATCTTGGATGGCAGCACCCGTTGGGGACGTCACCACACCCACCTTCAGTGGATAGGCTGGAATGGCTTTTTTATTTTCTTTTGCAAACAAGCCTTCTTTATTTAATTTCTCTTTCAGTTGCTCGAAGGCTTTTTGAAGAGCACCGGCACCCACGGGTTCCATATGCTCACAAAAAATTTGGTAGGTACCGCGGGGCTCGTAAACACTGATTTTTCCGCGAACAAGAACTTCCATGCCATTATCAGGTTTAAATTTAAGTTTTGAATTAAAGCCTTTAAACATGACGGCATTCACTTGGGACTTATCATCTTTAAGACTAAAATAATGATGGCCAGATGTGTGGGCCTTAAAATTTGAAATTTCACCCTGCAACCAAATATCCTGAAATTGACCTTCCAGTTGTTTTTTGACCAAACGATTAAGATCAGAGACCTTAAAAACCTCTGGCGAATTTGTTGGGGCTTGTGGCTCAACTTGTGTTTGTAATTCTTGATGTGATAAAAATTCAGAACTTGAATGAATAGGTTGGGAGGGTGAAGAAATTTCTTTAAGAAGGTGATTCCAACGACCGGAACCTGAGTTGTCTTTCATGCCAGTCAATTAAACAAAAATAATCGCGAAAAGAAAGAAAAAAATTCGTTCTGTGGATACTTGGAGAATCACGAAATCCCGAATCTCCAGGTGGGTGGCCATTTAACAACTTTAGGCTTCCCGGCTCGATCCCGGGCCTGCTCACCATCGTCAGGGACAGCCCCCAATCTAATATCTATAGGATTTCTGTATTCACACAAATCCACAGAACGTTATAATCATATTAACAAGCTTGTTTAAAAAGGTCATTGAATTTCAAACAAAGCCCCCATTTTTGAGACGCAAGCTGGCTCGACAAAAGATTGAATATATTAAAACCGCAACATATTTGTTGCCAAAAATAAACGGCAACAACTTTGCACTTTACTTTTAATAAAAGTCGATTTTAACGACAACTAAGATCAAATATGCGGCCATCGATCTTTAGTTTTTTTGTCTATTTATGTTTTATTTTTGTTAATCACTTGATTTTTTGAACGAACCTGTATTTTGAAATTTTTTATAAAAAATTTCATATTTTTACTCCGATCTCCGATATTGTTTTTATGATCGAAGATCTTGATTTTTACTTTCCGTATCTTGTTTTGTTTTATGGGGCCATTATGACTTTAGTCACCCATCTTCCCCACCTGCAACAACAAGCTGAAAGAACTTTTAACCATGATTTTTTACAGCGCTTTTATGGCCACAGACTCCTTGGCGTGGTTTGTCTTTTTGTGGGTGGACTTTGGTCCTTACAAAGACTTGTTATTTAACCCCAAAGGCCGCTAAAAAAAACCATTTCAAAGTCTTTACCCTAGAAGTTGTACCTAATAATGTCTCATTCTGAGACAGACCATTTTGCGACATTCCGGTTCTCAGGTATACTTAATGGTAAGATTCGGGGGAATTATGATCCTATCTATTTTGT
Organism: uncultured Pseudobdellovibrionaceae bacterium; assembly: GCA_964388755.1. Lineage (GTDB taxonomy): Bacteria > Bdellovibrionota > Bdellovibrionia > Bdellovibrionales > JAGQZY01 > JAGQZY01. Next base: position 26,470 of record CAYMBT010000006.1, read on the forward strand.
CTTTATTATTGAACCTTGGGTCGCTACAAGCCCAAGCTCAAACACAGGTTGTCCTTTCTGGTGAGCAGGCTCAACAAATGTTTGCCGCCCAACAAGGAACTTGTTTTGACCGAATTGCTCAAAATGTGAATCAAGGATTATCGAACTCTTTTGATGCTTACCAAAATCAAACCAATATGCTTATGGATAATGCTAACAAGCGCTTTACGGCACTGAAAGACTGTCGCACAGAACTTAGACAAGCATGGCTTGATTTTCAAACTAAAAAAATGGAACACCAAAAAGAACAGAATGCTTTGCCCGTGAGAATAAAAAAAGCAGAATTGGATTACCAGATGGCTGTTCTTGAAATCCAACAGGATTGTCGAACTCAAGCTGATAAAGACTTTGCAGGTTATCGCGAACGTATTTATCAACAAGGACCTCTAGCAGATCCAACCATGCTGGTGGATTTTAATAATCGAATTAATAATGATCGCACGACTTTTTATGAAAGCTGTTTCAGGTCACCTGAAAATAGACAACGAGTCAATCTTCTAGGACAGAGTCTTGCTTTAGCAATTGAAGAAATTCGCGCCAATATGAAAACTGCTGATGATGCTCTAGAGTCTTTGACCGAGCAAACTGAGGCCATACAAGCAGATGTCTTAAGATCCTGCGAAGAACAAGAAGAACTTATGGCTTATAACGAACGTCTAGCTGCACAAGTGGCTGCACGTGGCGCGTCTGTGGCCAGAACTCAAATGGCTCTTGGAATGATTAGCGCTCTTGCCTCTTGCCAAGATCCTGGTCGTGTTCCTACAAATACTGGGGATACCACAACAGCACCTCGTGCCAACGGAAATCAGTTTTAACTTTGAATTAAGAGTTAGGGTCATTTTTTATTACTCACTCTTTGAGAAGTGGATTTTTAAAAATTATCACTTAATAAAATTCAAAGAATCATTAATCCCATGGCCTATCGCTCATAGACAAAACCCCAAGATTTTGTCTATGATGGATTATGGCTACATTTAAAAAACTCATTGTCGTTTTTATCGTTTTTACTCTTCTTGGTTTAGGTTCTGGTCTTGGACTTTATTTTTACTACACCAGCACTTTACCACCTTTGTTTTCGGTCTCTGATTACGAACCCTTGCTTGTCAGCGAAGTTTACGCACGAGACGGAGAAAAAATTGGTGAATTTTACCGTGAGAACAGAAAGTTGGTTGAAGTCGAAGATATCCCACAAGATTTGATCAATGCCTTTTTAGCTGCCGAAGATTCGGATTTTTACACCCACAACGGTTTTAACTTTAAAGGAATGCTCAGAGCGTTTATTACTAACCTCACTTCAGGTCAGAAATCTCAAGGTGCATCAACTATTACCCAACAGGCAGCACGAACGCTTTTTTTATCGTCTGAGAAAACATACACGCGAAAACTTAAAGAAGCCATAATGGCTCGCCGAATGGAGAAAAATCTTTCTAAAGAAGAGATTCTTTATCTTTACCTCAATCAAATCTATTTTGGACAAGGGGCTCATGGTGTAGCCTCGGCGGCAGAAACTTTTTATCGAAAAAAAGTGAAAGAGCTGACTTTAGCAGAAATGGCGGTTCTTGCCGGTTCACTCACAGCCCCCAGCGCTTA
>CAYMBT010000007.1:0-27804 GCA_964388755.1 uncultured Pseudobdellovibrionaceae bacterium
TTGCCGCCAATGATGTCATTGTCGCTGACAAAATTAAATGTGGTTTGTGGAGAAAGTTTACTTTTGGCTTTGATCCAGCTTTTGGGAAGATCAAAAGGAGGGTTACCCGTATTTCTTTCAAAAACTCCAGAAACTTGGGTCATCGGATTCAGAGTTATGCCTTTTTCAATATAAGATTTCACTTGGCCATAGGATAGACGCAAAGAAAAAGTGGCGTCAGGATATCGGTCGGTGCCGTAAATTTCAAAAAGGGCTTGTGATATGTTTTCGAAAGATTTGTCGACGATGGACTCGATGTTTTCTTCATAAAACTTTCTTGTGCTGCGAGAATCGCTATCGATCAGTTTTGCCCATTGAATCATAGGATCACGACTTGCATTAATGGCTTTAGCCCCGCCTTCAAAAAGTTTTTTTCTAAAGTTAAGATCGTTAAGCTGAGTATTTTTAATCAGTTTTTTGGCTACACTTTCTGGGGACTCGTTATTGAGAGCTTTTTTTACAAAAGGGTGATCCGGCGATAAGTACTCTCTCAGTTTGGTGAGAGCAAATTCAAAAACTGCTGTTTCAAGTTCTTTATAAATCGGAGCCGGGCTTAAAAGTCTTTGTTTAAGCTGTGGCAGCCTTGCTTCGGTGAACTCTTCAAGTCTTAAAGAATTATCTTTGGCAATCTCATCAGGATAGCGAACAAGTATGCGAGCTAATTCGAAGAGTTCTGACGAGTAGTTTGAAAAGGCAATCCAATTGATGTCATCTTCTTTTTCTTTTTTAATCAAAAGAGCTTTATCAATTTCGCCCCAAGGGTTGCCATATTTTTTTCTAAAATGACGACTTCCTTGGACCCGATCTTTTAAAAGATTTTCGTTTTTTCTTAAGCTTTCCATAAAAGAAACATTTTGTAAGGCGCGAAGCTGTCCCTTAAGAGCCTTTAAACCATTTTCGGTACGACCAAGACTGTTCGCTGAAATCCTCTTTGATTCAGCCCCCTTTTTTTGAAATTCAGTCAGTAGGCCACGGAACTCTGAAAGGTAAAATAAAGTATTAACTAAAGAGATATCACGTAAGTAATTCAGCTGACTGATGGTGAGTAGTCGACTGGTGCGTCCCGGGTGACCAGTGATAAAAGTCATATCACCTTCTTTAAGAGGGGCTTTAGACCACTTAAAGTAAGAGCTGTTTTCTAAGGGCTTGTTGTTTTCATAGACTCTTAGAAAAGAGAAATCTAAAGAGTAGCGCGGAAAATTAAAATTGTCAGGGTCTCCACCAAAAGAGGCAATGCTTTGCTCGGGGGCAAAAACAAGTCTGACGTCTTGATAGTTTTCATACTCGTAGAGGTGATAAAGGCCTCCGTAATAAAGCGAAATCAAATCACAGCGTTTTTTTTCATTTCCTTGGGAACACTCAGTTTCTATTTTTGCCGTCACTGATTTTTTAGCATCTTTATAGGCTTTTCCAGTAAGACCTTCAGTGGCCTTTTTAACGGCCACTGTCATATCGGTGATTTTGATTAATCGATTGATGGATAAACCTGGGCAAGTTTTTTCTTCAGACGGGTTACGCGCATGAAAGCCGTTGGTAATATAGTCTTTTGTTTTTGAAGAAAGTTTATCAATACAACCCCGAGCGCAGTGATGGTTTGTCATGACTAACCCTTGTTTGGATACAAAACTTCCAGAGCAACCGTTGGCTAATCGCACAGAACTTTTTTGTACGTGACTCAGCCAATCTTTTGAGGGTTCAAATGAGTATTTAGATTTAAGTGTTTTTAGAGGAAGATTATCAAGAGTCCACATTCCTTCATCAGCCATTGCAGAAAAGCTGAAGAAACAAACTACAATAATATTTAAAAACTGAAACATAATTGACCTCGCCCATTGAATTTTAAAAGCAGAGGTCTTTAGTAACATTAAATGAAGAGAATGGAAGTTATAAAAAAGTGTTTATAGGCTTTTAAGGGGCAGCTGTTTCGCTGGCCATCATAGTGGTTGGCAATAGGTCTAAGGGATTCATTGCCACATCATCTTTACGTATCTCAAAATGCAAATGAACACCCGTGGCCCGTCCCGAACGACCCATAAGACCTACAAGATCACCTTTTTGCACCACATCACCCTTATTCACTTTGTAACGATTAAGATGGGCATAGTAGCTGCGGTAGTTTTCTAAAAGATGTTCCACAATAACAAGGCGACCATAGCCGGTAAAACCATGACCCGCGTAAACAACGACACCGTGGTCAATGGCGTAGATCGGAGAGTTTTGTGGAGCGGCGAGGTCGATACCTTGATGACGGCGACGACGGTGTTCTTTATCAGGTCTAAACTTTTGGGTGACGACGGCGCCATCCACAGGCCATTGAAACTCTGGCTCACGAACTTGTGTTGGGTCATCGCCAAGATCCAATTGCATAGAGGGATGGGCGCAGTTAGACAAAATAACACACAGTGTGATAAGCTTTAGTGAGGTCTTCATGTTGATCTTCCTCTTGCAGAATATGAAATTAATCACGAGGCTAAAGCCTAGCACTAGGGGAGTCCCAGGTTAATTACGCAACGCGCAAAAGATATGTCCTCAGACTGCGTTTTTTTTGAGTTCAATGGGAAGGGTTGTGTAAAGCACTAAAAATACTCAACAAAAAAAATTAAAAAAGAGCTGCATTTTTTATGATTTTCTTAAGCTTTTGTTATTAAAATCAGCAGCTTACCTTATGTTATTTGCTGACCTTAAGCTCGGTTTTAATATCCATGCCCGGCAAGATAAAGGCACTGTTTTTCTCCCACTTCTCAAGTCCGCGGATTTGGGCGTAAAGTTTGCCAAGAAAGGCTCTTAAGGATTTGCCAAAAGTCACTTCACTTTTAATCAATTCAAAGCGGCCGGTTTGCTGGCTCAGGTAACCTTCAGTAAAAAGTTTGTACCATTGGTAGGAAAGATGTTTTTTGTGGGTGGGGTCGATCCAAGAATTTATAGAGGAAAAATGGGGGGTTTCAAAATAAACTTCACCTTTATTTTTAACTATCCGGTGGATCTCTTTCATAAAAGAGGCAATGTCATCGATGTGTTCTATGACATGGCGACAAACGACTCGTTCGTATTCAGAGTCTTTTGATGGCCAGGGATAGGTCTCAAGATTGTGAACAATATCAACACCCGGATAAGCGTGGATGTCCATGCCCACAGAGTTTGGGGTTTTATTGAGGCCACAGCCAATATCAAGCGTCTTCATGAAAGTTCCTTAACTTTAGGTTTTCTTTCTTATCCCTAATCTGAGGAGAATTCAACAAAATGGGTTGAGCTAAAGTTAGAAGCCTATGTCATCAAGTTTGAAAAAAACAAAGGTTTAGAAAGAAAACAACGGAGTTCGAATGACTGGTTAATTAGTCATTCTGAAAAGATTTGAGACGGTGAACCAGTTCCCAGTAGGGGACTATTTCAGAAATATAACTGACATCAAATTCAATATAATCATTTTCGCCGTCAGCAGAGTGATCACCCAGCATTCCAGTTTCTGATAGTTGTTTGACTTCATCCACGCTGATTTTTGATCCCATTTCTCGCATCGAGTGTGAGCTGATCGCAGTGATGTTGAGTTTTACAAAACCTTTTGGGTTTTTTTCGGCTTTCTCGCCGTAAAATTTTGCCACCTGTAAGGTTTTAAGTTGGTTTTGATTGATGTTATTTTTTTTAGCTTGCTCAGAAAAAAGTTGGTTGTTGTAAAACTCAACAAAGCGAAAAATAAAATCAACATCTTTAACCACAAGTTTCACTTTGCCTTCGCCCAATTGTTCTATAGTGGCATAGTCAAATTCAGAGAGAACTTCGCAAAGGGTATTCATCTTATGGGTGGCTTGTTGAAACACTTGGATGGTGTAATTACGAAGTCTGTTAAATGGGACCTGCAGACCTTCTTCGGTTTTTTCGCCGTAACGTTGAGTGACGAAACCTAGAATAGACATCAGGGCCGTGATGGTATGAGAAGGGAAGACTTCTTTTTCTTCTTCTTTCGTTCTCTCTAGTTGTCTAATTTTGATGTTAGCTTGTCTGAGGTGTCCATTGACGGCTTTAACTATGGATTTCACCCAACCTGGAAGGGCGGCCCACTGTTGATCAAGGGCTGCAAATGGAAGTTCGATCACTTCGGTGTTATCCATGGTGGCCATGGCGCCGGCACCGCGCGGAGCTTTATCAAAAAATGTCATCTCTCCCAGAAGATCTCCGGGTTTAAGTTCTGCTAAAGTGATATTGGTGTTACCCTTTTTTTTGACGATAGCCAGTCGCCCTTTTTGGATGATGTACATGGCGGTGGGAGTGTCGCCCTCTTGAAAAAGCTCCTGACCTTTTTTGAGATTGATCACTTTTTTACTCATACCCCGTCCACCTTATTTGAATAATAATTAATAACAGAGCAAAAATGTTTCACCAAAAGTATGAAAACAAGATGACTGTATTTTTAATTATAAAAAATAAGACTGCTTTTGTCTTTAATAACAATGGATTTGGGACTGATGTCTGGTTTAAAAACAAATTCTGTTTATGCTGCTTAAAAAATAAACTCTTAATTCATGAAGATTCTGTGGGTTTTAAGAGACAGGAATCGTTTTTAAATGGGGATCAATTTTAACTGGAGCGCCTGTTCTCTTTTGAACCTCTTCTGGGGTTATGTCTGAAGCGATTTCCTTAAGAATAAAGCCTTCTTTATCAAACGAAAAAACACCAAGGTCTGTCACAATAAGATCAATACAGTTTGTGCCAGTCAGTGGAAGATCACATTTTTTAAGAAGTTTAGGTTCACCATCACGATCGTTGTGTTGCATAGCTACAACCACACGCTTGGCTCCGGCCACCAGATCCATAGCACCACCCATGCCTTTGACCATTTTTCCGGGCACCATCCAATTGGCAATAGATCTTGTAATGTCCACTTGCATGGCTCCTAGAACTGTAAGATCCACATGTCCACCGCGAATCATGGCAAAACTCTCGGCCGATGAAAAAAATGAGGCCCCTTTAACAGCAGTCACAGTTTGTTTTCCGGCATTGATCAGGTCAGGGTCGATTTCACTTTCAAGGGGAAAGGGACCTAGTCCAAGAAGGCCATTTTCGCTTTGTAACATAACATTTTTCTGTGAGGGTATAAAGTTGGCAACAAGGGTGGGGATACCAATCCCAAGATTCACAACAAAACCATCTTCAATTTCTAGGGCTATTCTCTGGGCAAGTTGATCACGACTCAGTGGCATTAAGACCTCGTTGTTCTTTGTTCGATGCGTTTTTGATAACTAGGACCTTTAATAATTCTTTGCACATAAATCCCAGGTGTATGAACATGATCGGGATCAAGCTCACCATGGGCCACGATCTCTTCCACTTCAGCCACTGTGATAAGGCCAGCCGTCGCCATCATGGGATTAAAATTTTGTGCCGTTTTTCTATAGACTAAATTCCCAAAGGGATCAGCTTTCCATGCTTTTACAAAAGCAAAATCACCTTGAATGGCTTTTTCTAAAACATAGTGTCGGCCATTAAACTCTCTGGTTTCTTTACCTTCAGCAACCACGGTCCCAAAACCAGTGGGAGTGTAAAAAGCAGGGATACCTGCACCTCCGGCTCTGAGGCGCTCGGCCAGAGTCCCCTGTGGGGTCAGTTCAACTTCAAGTTCTTTGGATAAAAATTGTCGTTCAAATTCTTTATTTTCACCCACATAAGAGGAAATCATTTTTTTGATCTGTCGAGTTTGTAGAAGGAGACCTAAACCAAAATCATCCACACCAGCATTATTAGAGACACAGGTGAGACCCTTTACCCCAGAGTCTCTGAGAGCAATGATCAAGTTCTCTGGTAAACCGCATAAGCCAAAGCCACCAGTGAGGATTGTCATATTATCTTTCACACCAGCTATGGCCTCTTTGGCCGATGCTACAACTTTATTGATCATAGGTTCTCCACAATCACCGCAACAGCTTCGCCGCCGCCTATACATAAAGTGGCTAGTCCATATTTTTTCTTATGTGTTTTAAGAGCATGAATAAGGGTTGTAAAAATCCGCGCACCACTTCCGCCAATGGGATGACCAATGGCAATGGCTCCACCATGACAATTCACTTTTTCTCGGGGCAAATTAAATTCTTTGATGGCAGCCATGGTGACCACAGCAAAGGCTTCGTTGATCTCAAAAAGATCAATGTCGGTGGCGTTAAGCTTTGCAAGTTCCAAGGCTTTTTTCATGGCACCCACAGGGGCTGTGGTAAACCATTTAGGATCTTGTGCAAAAGTGGCGTGAGAAACTATTCTTGCCATAGGTAAAAGATTATTTTTAGTCACATAATCTTTACTTGCTAAAACCAAAGCAGCGGCTCCGTCATTGATTTTTGATGCGTTAGCAGCAGTGATGCTTCCGTCTTTGTCAAAAGCCGGTCGAAGGGTGGCCATTTTATCAAACTGAGCATTTTTTGGTTCTTCATCTTCGCTGATGATCACTGAACCTTTACGTCCCACAACTTCAACAGCCGTGATTTCGTTTTTAAAATAGCCATTTTTTTGGGCCTGTTGAGCCATGGTGTAGCTCTCTTGGGCAAACTGATCCTGTTCAACGCGGGTGAATTTATACTCTTTCACGCAAAGTTCGGCAGCTTGACCCATGTGAAAATTATTATAAGGATCCCACAATCCATCTTTGATCATCGAATCTGTGGTTTGCACATGTCCCATACGATAACCGGCCCGAGAATTTTCAAGAAGGTGGGGCGCTAAGGACATATTTTCTTGTCCACCAGCCACAACCAGTTCTGACCTTCCCAGTTGTAAACTGTCACTGGCAAGCATCACAGCTTTTAAGCCTGATCCACAAACTTTATTGATCGTCATACATTGTGTTGAGGTAGGAAGTCCGGCGTAAATAGCGGCTTGTCTCGCGGGAGCTTGACCTGCGCCGGCCGTTAAAACCTGGCCAAAAATAACTTCGTTCACTTGATTTTTATCCACTTTGGCTTTTTCAAGAGCAGAAGTTATGGCAGAGGCTCCAAGCCGAGGAGCGGGAACAGTTGAAAGTTGACCAAGAAAGGCTCCAACAGGTGTTCGTTGTGCGCTGATAATGTAGGCTGATTCCATAAGACAAATCTCCTTTAAAGTCTGAAAGGAAAGAAAAATATTTCCAAAGAAGATTAGTCGCTCTTCGTGTTCCAGGGCAAGTGCCAATCAGTATGAAAGCTGTCTGTTTATTGACTAAGCGTGGTATTAAATAGAGCTTCCATTTTTACTATTGTAAAGTATGGTTTTTTTTTGAGGTTTTGTAGTCTTTCAAGACTGTCTTTTAAGGAGTAGTTTTGCTCAGAGTGTTAGTGCTCACATTTATTGTTCAAATTCTCGCCATTGATGCTTTGGCGCAGAGCCTTATCAAACCTCTTAACCAAGCCGAAAAAGTTGTTGTTCGTGGTTTTAAAGGACGACTTCAGATCGTTCCCATTACGGGCGAATCTGTACGGGTCGAAGCCCAAAAAAAAGAGGGGACTTTAGCTGTTTGGTCTGTGGTCCTTGTTGATAAAGGAAATATCCTTGAGGTGGCCGTTCGTGGCAACTCTGATAAAGAAGACTGGGAGGCCGTACGCCTTAAGAAAAATCTTCCCCACTTTGATATCAAAGTTTACGCACCCCCTAAAAAGTTAGAAGTATTTTGGGCCGAAGGTCAAATTGTAGTGTCGGATTTTAAGAGCGATCTCAACATTCAGCTGTCAGAAGGTGATATCAGTATTACTGACGGACAGGGTTCAATGGGTCTTCAGATGACCAGTGGTCGACTTAAGGTCTCTGATCATCAAGGAAATATTGATTTACAAACCTTTCATGGACAAAGCCATCTTGAAAACATTAAAGGCTCCCTTTCTGTGAACAATCACTCAGCCTCTTACAAAGTCCTTAAACACAAAGGGCCCATTCAAATTGTAAACCATTCGGGTTCTGTGGTTTTAGACGAGCCAGTGGGCCCCATAAAAATTAAAAATGTTAGCGGTGTCATGAATATCAAAGAGTTTGATGGCAGCCTTGAGGGTGAATTTACTCGGGGAACATTAAATGCCACGGCAAAAAGTGTACAGAATTTTAATGTGAACAGCGAAGAGGCTGTGATTGTTTTTGAGGCTCCCAAAGAGTCTGCCGCTGTAGCGAGTCTGCGTTCTGAGAAAGGTCACCTTAAAGGACCGCCTTATTTTGGTAAAATCAGAAAAGGTTTGTGGACAGAACTCCGTGGACAGCTTAAGGGTAAAGAACAGGGCAGTATCAAAATCGTTTCCAAGTACGGAGATGTTGTGCTTAAATAGCCAAACTTTTAATGGTTTGACTTGCGAGATGAGGAAATATGGCAAAAAAAGCGAAATCAAAAGCCGTCAAAAAAACTGTGGCTAAAAAAGCGGCTAAAAAAGTCAGCAAAAAACCCACAGCTGCCAAAAAATCTGTAAAAAAGCCAGCGGCTAAAGTGGCCAAGAAAAAAAAGACCACCAGCAAAAACTTAGCAAAAAAAATCATGAAGAAGGCGGCAAAAGCGGCCAAAAAATTGATTAAAAAAACATCACAAAAAAAAGCCGCTAAAAAAGAAGTGGTTAAAAAAGTAAAACCACCAAAGGCTGAAAAAGTTAAAAAAGTTAAACCGATCGTCGAGGCCAAAGTTAAAGCTCCAAAACCTGAAAAGCCTGTCAAAGAAGCCAAAGTTAAAGCTCCAAAACCTGAAAAATCGCCTGAGACTCAAACCAGTACTCCTGCAAAAATCACCATCGAAAAAGACATAGTCATTACTGATGCTGAAGGCCGTATCCTTTGCCGCATCCGCGAGTGTGATCAGCCATCCGTGGTCGAGGGTTATTGTCGTTTTCACTACCTTCTTTTTTGGAAGAAGATTCAAGTTCGTAAAAAAATCCTTTCTGAAGGAAAACTTGAGAAATATATTGAAGAACTGACTTCTCGTTATCCCACTAAGTATTTGGATCTGATTAAAAAGGATCTGAGTACCGAGGCTGGTTTTTTACACGCCATCCAAGAGCTAGAAATTGACGATTCTTCTAATGAAGATGAATCAAGAGATTTTGATGAAGAAAGAAGCTTTATCGAAGAAGTTCGTGGTGTTTCGGATTCTAACGATCGGGACGATAATGAGTACTAAGGTGATTTTTCCTCAACTTTTTTAAGTTGAGATTTATCCCAATAACCTCAATCTTTTAATCGACTGATTTAATATCATTGCTTTTTTAAAAGCATTTTCTGATAGGCATCGTTAGTTGAATATAAAAACACCTCTAAGCCATCAAAAAAACTGACAGTCTTAGACCAAATAAATAACACAAAATATTTTGAAGTATTAATGTAGGGTTTTGTCGTCAGTTTCTACTTCAGAAGTTGTGTACTCTAATTCTTCTTCAATAGGTGTGTCGTAGACCAGTTTTTTCTCGTATTGGGCTAAAAGTTGATCAGCCTCAAGTTCGAGCTGGCTATTCACTGTGGAGTAACGAAAAAAATAATTGGCATTTTTATAGGGTATGCTTTGCCATAAAACTGTGAGTTCTGAATCATCACGGTCTTCTTCAAGAAACTCGGTCCAAAGATGTTCGACCAAATCCATAGAATCTTGAATCATCTCAAGGGCTTTGTCCTTTTCGGGATCAAAATCAAAGGAGACTTCAAAGTTATACTGTTTCAGCTGATTTTTAATCCGTAAACCGTAACGGCCCACGATTTCGTGGTTATAAATTCGACCTTCTACGGTAAATTCGCCATTTTCAAGGTCGTACTCTTCTTTAAAACGCTCGTTCAGCACAAGGACAGCGTTTTCGCAAAGTTCAGCGGGGAAGGGGGTCCATTGGATAGATGTTTTTAAGCGGGCTTGCATATCTTTGAATTCTCCTCTGAAAAGACGATCATTGACTCCCCTGATTTTGGTGTTATAACCGATCCAACTAAACGCTGCAAGTCATAAACTTTTGCTTTAAATATCAAGCATATAGGAGGTTTCATGGAGACATTATCCAAAGGCGTCTTTATCACAACCTATGGCTGCCAAATGAACGTCAACGACACCGAGCGAATGTTCTCTCTTCTTGAGATGGCCAATTATCATCCGGTTGAAACTCCTGAACAGGCTTCACTGATCATTATTAACTCTTGCAGTGTCAGAGAAAAGCCAGTGCACAAAGTCCACTCTGAGGTGGGTCGTTATAGAAATTTAAAAAAAATAAATCCCTCACTTCGTATTGGTGTTGGTGGGTGTGTGGCCCAGCAAGAGAAAAATCAACTTCTTAAAGACATCCCCATGCTGGATTTTGTTTTTGGTACAGACTCCATTGATCAGTTGCCATCCATAGTTCATCAGCTGGAAGAGGGCGAAGAGAAAATCAATTCAACACGCTTTCTTCATAACCAACCCTATCAAATTGAAACTTTGATTAAAAATCCTGGGGTATCTACTTTTGTGAATATCACTAAAGGCTGTGATAACTTTTGCACTTTTTGTGTGGTCCCTTTTACCCGTGGCCGCGAGAGAAGTCGTAAACTTTCAGAGCTGATCACCGACATCAATACACTGACAAAAAGAGGGGTTAAAGAAGTCACTCTTTTGGGTCAAAATGTGAATTCTTATAAGTCCGAATGTGGGGCTGATTTTTCTGCCCTCCTAAAGGCTGTGGCCGAAGATACTGATCTTTTAAGAATTCGTTATACAACATCTCATCCTAAGGATTTTAATCAAGAGCTTGTTGATATCTCGCAAATGTATCGAGATAAAATTTGTGATTATATTCATCTGCCTGTTCAGTCTGGGAACAGCGAAGTCCTTGAAAGAATGAATCGTGGATACACTAGAGAAGATTATCTTAAAAAAGTGGAGATGATTAAAAAAACCATACCAGGGGTCTCTTTATCCACCGATATTATTGTAGGGTTTCCAGGTGAAACTAAAGAACAATTTTTAGATACTTTATCTTTGATTGAAGAAGTTCAATACGACGGAATTTATGCTTTTAAATATAGCCCAAGACCATTCACCAAAGCCTCCCGTTGGGAAGATCACTTGAGCGAAGAAGAAAAATCAGAACGCCTTGAAAGACTTTTTGCGCTGCAAAGACCCATTGCCTTTGAACTTTCCCAAAAAACAATTGGCTCTATCGATGAAGTACTGATTGAAGAAGTCAGTGTCGAAGGAATAGCCGTCGGCAGAAACACACAAAATAGAAAAGTAGAGTTTAAAGCTCTGGATAAAAAACCAGGTGACCTAGCGCTGGTGAAAATTTTTAAAGCTCGTCCGTCTTTGCTTCAAGGAGAGATGCTGCTTGATGCTTAAACTGACTTTGAAAGGTTAGAAGTAAAATGATTCAACTGAACGGACACAAACCTATCATTGGCGAAAATACTTTTATTGCGCCTTCAGCCGACCTCATTGGTCAGATTAAAATTGGTAAAGAAAGCTCAATTTGGTTTCAGTGTGTGTTGCGCGGTGATGTTTGTCCGATCGAGATCGGTGATTACACCAATATTCAAGATGGCACCGTCATCCATGGGACCTATCAAAAGCATGATGTGAAAATTGGCAATTCTGTCACCGTGGGCCATAAAGTGATGCTCCATGGATGCCAAATTGGTGATGAGGCATTTATTGGAATGGGCTCAATTCTTCTTGATGGTTCAGTGATGGAGCCGCGAAGCTTTTTAGGGGCTGGATCACTTTTGACAGAAGGTTCGGTGGCTGAATCAGGATGGCTTTATTTGGGTCGACCTGCCAAAAAAATACGCCCACTTAAAGAAGAAGAATTAAAATTTTTACGCCAGTCAGCAAGTAATTATTTAATGTATAAATCTTGGTACGATCTCAACAAGGAGTCATGATGAATTTAAATGAAGAGGCGCTGACATATGATGATGTTCTTTTAGTCCCTCAATACTCTGAGATCTTACCCAGTGAAATCTCAACCCGCAGTTTTTTTGCGAGAGACATTTATTTAAACTCTCCGATCCTGACGGCCGCTATGGACACTGTGACTGAAAGCCGTATGGCTCGAGTTCTGGCTCAATTGGGCGGGCTTGGAATTATCCATAAAAATTTAACCATTGAAGATCAAGCCCAAGAAGTGGAACGGGTTAAAAAATACGAAAGTGGTATGATCACAGATCCTATTACTCTGCCCCCTGATGCCACCGTTCAGCAGGCTCTTGATCTGATGGCCAAGTACTCGATCAGTGGTGTGCCTATCACAACCCGAGAAAAAAAATTGGTAGGGATTTTAACCAATCGCGATCTGCGCTTTGAAAATAACGTCACCCAACCTGTTTCAAATATCATGACCAAAGAAAACCTGATCACGACCCGTGAAGGTACAACGCTGGATGAGGCCAAAAGTATTTTACAAAAACATCGTATCGAAAAACTTTTGGTGATCGATCAAAAAGGTGAACTTAAAGGTCTCATCACAATTAAAGATATTGAAAAAGCCATCAACTTTCCAAATTCATCAAAAGATTCTAAAGGCCGTTTGCTTGTTGGAGCGGCCATTGGGATTGATCAAACCTCTCGCGAGCGGGCAGAAGCCCTTTACAGTAAACATGTTGATGTGTTGGTGATCGATACAGCCCATGGTCATTCTAAAAATGTCCTTGAGATGGTGGCTTGGGCCAGAGCTAAGTTTCCAGATACTGTTCTTGTGGCCGGTAATGTTGTGACCGAAGAAGCTTGCCGAGCCCTTTACGAAAAAGGGGCTGACGTTGTTAAAGTCGGAGTTGGTCCGGGTAGCATTTGCACCACACGAATTGTGGCCGGTGTTGGAATGCCGCAGATTGCGGCCATTAAAGATTGCTCGCAAGTGGCTAAAGATTTTAATCGTACAATTATTGCTGATGGTGGGATTAAATTTTCAGGTGATATGGCTAAGGCTTTAGCTATGGGTGCAAACACTGTCATGGTCGGTAACCTTTTAGCAGGGGCTGAAGAAAGCCCCGGTGAGACCATTTTATTTCAAGGTCGAACCTATAAACTTTATCGCGGCATGGGAAGCCTTGGAGCCATGAAACAGGGATCAAAAGATCGCTACTTTCAAGGTGACGTCAGAGACAACGAAAAATTAGTACCCGAAGGTATCGAAGGTAAAGTTCCTTACCGAGGATCTGCTAGCGGAATCGTTCACCAACTTTTAGGTGGAGTGAGAGCGGGCATGGGTTATGTCGGTGCACAGAATATTCAAGAATTTCAACAGAAGGCCCGTTTTGTTCGTATCAGTAGTCAGGGACTTAAAGAATCCCATGTTCATGATGTTACGATCACAAAAGAAGCGCCCAATTACAGACTGGAGTAGTTATGGATGGGGGAGTTGTTATATTAGATTTTGGGTCACAGGTGACTCAGCTCATTGCCCGTCGTCTCAGAGAGCTTAACGTTTACTCTGAACTGCATCCCTATAATGTGTCCTTAGAAAAAATCAAAGCCCATAAACCTAAGGCTATTATATTAAGTGGTGGACCACTGTCTGTGAATGATGATGATTCACCAAGAAGAGATATCAAAGAGCTTCTTGAAATCGCACCGGTCATGGGGATTTGTTATGGTATGCAGCTGATGGCCCAACAGTTTGGCGGCATTGTTGAAAAAGCCAAAGTGCGTGAGTATGGACAAAAGCAAGTTCACTGGCTTGAAAAAATTCAATCCATTCCCCCAGAGCAAAAAGTTTGGATGTCACACGGGGATGTTGTTAAAGTTCCCCCACCAGGGTTTAAAGTATTAGCCCTTTCAGATGAAAAGCATCCCGCCGCCATGGAATCCGACAGACTTTTTGCCGTGCAATTTCATCCAGAAGTCAGTCACACCGATCATGGTCTTGATGTCTTAAAACATTTTGTTTTTGATCGCGCTAAAGTCACACCCAACTGGCAAGCTAAAAATATTGTGGCAGAACTGAAAGCTCACATCGTGACCCAAGTCGATGATGATGACCACGTGATTGTGGGTTTAAGCGGTGGAGTGGATTCGACTGTGGCCGCACGCCTTGTGACTGAAGCCTTAGGTAAAGACCGAGTCCATTGTTTTTTTATTAACAACGGACTTTTAAGAAAAGGCGAATACAAAGAAGTTTTAGAGCGCTACCGAAAAATGGATCTTAATGTTCAAGGTGTTAAAGCTGAAGAGGTTTTTTTAGACGAGCTGAAAGGTATTAGCGATCCTGAAAAGAAAAGAAAAAAAATTGGACATGCTTTTATCGAAGTGTTTGATGAGTGTGTGAAAAGACTCAAGCCAAAACCAAAATGGCTGGTGCAAGGGACACTTTATCCAGATGTGATTGAAAGTGTGTCTCCGCGCGGAGAATCGGTGACCATTAAAACCCATCATAATGTGGGTGGGTTGCCTAAAAAAATGAATCTCAAACTTTTAGAACCTCTGAGAGAGCTTTTTAAAGATGAAGTCAGGGCCATAGGGCGTGAGCTTAAAATTCTTGATGACAGTTTAGGACGACATCCCTTTCCGGGCCCCGGCCTTGCCATTCGTGTTTTAGGAGAGGTGACTAAAGAGTCCCTTGAGACATTAAGAGAAGCCGATGATATTTTTATTTCTGAACTTAAAAGTGCCGGGCTCTACGATAAAATTTGGCAAGCCTTCTGCGTTCTTTTGCCGGTGAATACTGTGGGTGTTCAGGGTGATGCTAGAACTTATGCTAAAGTTCTCTCTCTTCGTGCAGTGACTTCCGATGATGCAATGACAGCGGATTGGTATCCCTTTAGTTTTGAATTTTTAAAGAAAGTTTCTAATCGCATCACCAACGAAGTCGAGGGTGTGAACCGCGTGGTTTACGATGTCACCAGTAAACCCCCTGGCACGATTGAGTGGGAGTAAGGTTTTGTCAAAACCCTTTGTCCATCTTCATGTTCACACTCAGTACTCTTTGCTTGAGGCAAGCCTTAGGGCCCCAGAAACTTTAAAAAGAGCCAAGAGTTTCGAGATGCCAGCTGTGGCCATCACCGACAATGGCAATATGTTTGGTGCGGTTGAGTTTTATTTGAACGCTAAAAAATCAGGGATTAAACCCATCATCGGTCTTGATACCTATTTAGCTCCCCAAGATCGATTCACAAAAAATGAAAAACGCGATAACAATTATCAGCCCAACACACGTCTTGTTCTTTTAGCACAAAATCTCAACGGCTATAAAAACCTTTGTCAGCTCAGTTCACTGGGCTATCAAGAGGGTTTTTATTATAAACCTCGCATCGACTGGGACATTTTAGAAAAGTATAGTGCCGACCTTATAGTTCTGACGGGTGGATTGTCAGGTGACATTATCACCCACTTTAGACGTCACGGGGCCGATGCTGCACGGTTGAGGCTTCAAAAACTAAAAAATATATTTTCAGATCGCTTGTATTTAGAAGTCAACAGAACCGGTGTTAAAGAGTGGCAGGATGTTGAACCTTTTTTATTTCAACTTTCAAAAGATGAAGATGTGCCAATGGTGGCCACCAATGATGTCTATTATCTCAATAAAGAAGATCAACTGGCTCAAGAGGTTCTCGTTTGTATCGGCAGCAATAAAACCTTGCAAGACGATAGTCGCTGGAAACTAGGAAGCTCTGAGTTTTATTTTAAATCCAGCGACCAGATGTATGATCTTTTTAAAGACTGTCCTGAACTTTGCGAAAGAACAGTCGAAATCGCTGAGAAGTGTAATTTAGAATTTCGTTTAGAGGATGAGTCCGGAAAATCCATTTATCATTTGCCCACATTTCCGACCACAAATAATTTAAGTTTAGTGGATGAATTAAGAAGGCTCACAAAAGTTGGTCTGGTTGAGCGCTTTGAAGAGGCCGATAAAAGGGGAGAGTCCGTTCCCGAGAGCGAACACCCTAAATATCAAGAGAGGCTTAATTACGAAATTGAAGTGATCAACAATATGGGTTTTGTGGGTTACTTTTTGATCGTTCAAGACTTTATCAATTGGGCCAAAGAAAATAATATCCCTGTGGGCCCGGGACGGGGTTCCGGAGCCGGGTCCTTAGTCGCTTATTGTTTAAAAATTACTGATCTTGATCCGGTTCGCTATAGTCTTATTTTTGAGAGATTTTTAAATCCAGAGCGTGTGAGCATGCCGGATTTTGATATCGATTTTTGCCAAGAAAAGCGCCCTCGAGTCATCCAGTATGTGACTGAAAAATATGGCAAACAATCAGTCTCGCAAATTATCACCTACGGAAAACTTCAAGCTCGAGCTGCTCTCAGAGACGTGGGCCGTGTTTTAGCCATGACCTATTCTGAAGTGGATGTGATCGCAAAATTGATCCCAGAAAAATTAGGGATCACACTCAGTGAAGCCCTTGAGCTGGAACCAAGAATTAAAGAACAAATGGAAATTAATCCGCAAGTGAATAATATGATCGACATTGCCCTTAAGGTTGAGGGTCTTGTTCGTCACGCCGGTATTCATGCGGCTGGTGTTATTATTGCCGATGGAAATCTTGTTGAGCATGCCCCGCTTTATAAAGGGGTTGATGGCGAAAATGTCATTCAGTATGACATGAAACACGCCGAAAAAATTGGCCTGATCAAATTTGACTTTTTAGGTCTTAAAACTCTGACACATATTCAGTACGCCCTAGACTTGATTAAAGAAAATCGCGGCAAAGTGATTAAGCCCCAAGAGATTTCAATCAATGATCCAAAAATTTATGATCTGATGTCATCGGGGGATTCGGCCGGAGTCTTTCAGTTTGAGGGTGACGGTATTACCGATGCCCTTAAAAAAATTAAGCCCACTTGCTTTGAAGACATCATGGCGATCAACGCTCTTTATCGTCCTGGTCCCATGGACATGATTCCAGAGTACACAAAGCGAAAACATGGGCTTTCAAAAGTTGAATATATCTTTCCAGAAATTGAAGACATTCTTAAAGAGACCTACGGGGTTATCATCTACCAAGAGCAGGTTCAGTTGATTGCATCCCGTGTGGCTTCTTACTCTTTAGGTGAAGCCGATCTTTTACGTCGTGCCATGGGTAAAAAAATTGCTGAAGAGATGGTTCAGCAAAGAAAGCGTTTTATGCAAGGGGCTGCCAAGAATGGTTTTGATGAAAAACGTTCTGAAGAGCTTTTTGATCTTATGGCCGAATTTGCCAATTACGGTTTTAACAAATCCCATTCGGCGGCTTACTGTGTGATTGCCGCCCAAACGGGCTGGCTTAAATCCTATTACCCCATTGAATTTTACGCAGCCCTTTTGACGACGGATATGGGCGATACCGATAAGATCGTTAAGTACATCAAACTTTGTCAGAGACGAGAGATCGATGTCAGACCACCGCACATCAATTACTCGGATTATAAATTCTCTGTGCGCGGCGAGACTCTTTATTATAGCCTTGCTGCTATTAAAGGTGTGGGGCAGTCCGCGGTCGAAGCTATTCTTGAAGCCAGAGAACAAACTGAAAATAAAACTTTTGAATCCATTGATCACTTTTTTGAAATGGTGGATTTAAGAAGAGTGAATAAAAAAGTGATCGAGTGTCTGATCAAAGCCGGAGCCTTTGATAATTTTGGCTTTCATCGCGCACAACTTTTGAATGGTTTTGAAAATTTTGTGAATGCGGCAGAGACTGTTCGCCAAGAGCGCGAGGTGGGTCAGGTTTCACTTTTTTCAATGGTTGAAGAGCCCGAAGACACAAAAGTGGTTTTGCCTGATGTTGCACCTTGGGGAAGAATGGCGCGGCTCAATTATGAAAAAGAAGTTTTAGGATTCTTTCTCAGTGATCATCCTTTAAATGGTTATGAAAATCTGTGTAAAGCTTGGGCCACGACAACCGTCAAAGATATCCAAAAAATAACCCACAAATCTCGCGTGACGCTGGTGGGGATGGTCACTCAAATGAGAGAGATCATCACAAAAAAAGGCACAAGAATGGCCTTTATTCAATTTGAAGATCTGACCGGTCCTATTGAAGTGATCGTGTTCCCCAATACCTATGCTGATTACGAGGGGCTTCTTAAAGAAGAAGTGCCACTGATTATCACTGGAACTTTAGAGAATAAAGATGAGGGCTTAAAAATCATTGCCGAAAAAATGACAACTCTTGCGCTGAGCATCCAAAGTGCAAAAACTGTGACGTTTAAAGTCAATTCTTTGATGGAGCCTAAATTGATCCATCTTAGAGAGAGAATCGACAAAAACCCCGGTGAAACCAAGGTTAAAATCGAACTCGACCTGGCGACTCTCAACAAACGTGTTGTGTATGATATTAAAGATCCTAAAGGAATTGCATTATCCAATGATTTTCTTGAAGGATTACAGCAAGATTTTGGTGACATGGGCTTTATAGAGATATCACAATAGTCTCTAAGAACCTCAATCCAAAAAGACCGGAGTTTCTCCTATGAAATATATGCTTATTCTTTTCACTCTTCTTTTAGCCTCTCGAGTGGAAGCTCAATTTAAAGTGGTCATTTCAGAACAGATCATTGTTGATGCTGACGAAAGACAGGCTCGTCGAAAAGCCATTGATGAAGCGACCGATGCTGTTACTGTGGAAATGGTAAGAAAAGAAATTGGACCTGAGCGATTTCGTGAAAATAAATCTAAAATTGAAAACGAAGTAAAGCCTTTAAAAAATCGTTTTATCCCATTTTTTAAAATTTTAAAAAGCGCCAAAGAAGGGGATGGCTATCGCTTTTCAATTGAGGTTAAAGTTTCCCAAAGCGATCTTAAACAAGTTTTACAACTCAAAGGTCTTTTTGCCACCGTCGAAAAAAATGGCATCACCTTACCATTTATAGAGTTTAATAATCAGATGACCGGTGAATCCTTTCGTTGGTGGTCCCCTGTGTTTACTACGGCTAAAGATCTTGAGAATTTGGCTTTTACTTTTGAAGAAGAACTTTTTGAGGGTTTTTTAGATAAGGGCCTTTTTCTTTTACGTCCCCAAGCTTTTAAAATGGAACATATGATCCCAAGCTTCATGAAAAAGACCTATCTTAACCAAACTGAAATGATTCAGTTGACCCATTTTAAAAAGGGACAGCTTTATTTGGACGGGCGGCTTGATGTTTTTGCAAGCCCCTTAAGAGAGAATGCTTTTCGTATTCGTGTACAGTTGAGTTGTAAACAAACCTCCAATGGAAAGAGTGTAGCCGAGGTTGTTAAAACTCTAGATTCAAGTTCGGGCCAGCAGCTCTCACAAATTCGTAGTGATATTAAAAATCTCGCCCAAGATAGCGGTGAAGATTTAGCTTCTCAAGTCTATGACCTGTGGCAAAGGGGGGCTCTAGAGGCTCAAGTGGTTCAACTGGTGGTCCTAGGAAATCTCAATCATCAGCAGGTCAGTGAATTTAAAAAACGTCTTTCTGAAATATTAGGCCTCAGCGAAGGTCTCACAGAAAGACTCTTTGAACCCCAAAAAATCACCTTTGAAATGGATTACAGTGGCGAAATTGAAAAACTAAAATCCCAACTCTCCCGCGCCCGCTTCGACGGCTTTAAATCAAAAATCATCCCCTCTGATTCCCCCTCCGACCAAATCATCATGGAAGTCCAATCCCTCTAACGGTGCCAGGCCCTGTTGTGATACACATAGCATTATACTCTCCATCAGGGCTGCCCATTTTTGGACAAAAATTATTTCTCTGTTCTATAAAATCCTGCACTCTTAATGGAAGTCGGTTTCTTTGTCTTTTTGGCTAACCCGTCTTTTTTATATTCGTGGCCTTGGCTCTTTATATGTCATTATGGGTGCAATTCTTTTTTTTCAGGGCCCAAGTCTTATTGGTGAAAGTGGACTTCATCCTCTGGTTGAACATTTAAAATTATCATCACAGCAAAGTGCTTCTGAATTTTTTTTAAACTATCCCAGTTTGTTTTGGTTGAACGCTTCGGATTTAATGATCAAAAGTATGGCCTGCACTTTTTTAATATTCGGTGCACTCATGTTTTTAGGTTTTTGTAACATAATAGTTTTATTTATTTTGTGGTCCATACAGCTTTCTTTAGTGAATGCCGGGAGTCCGTTTTTTGCTTTTGGGTGGGAGACCATGATGTTAGAAATGACATTCTTAAGTGTCTTTTTTATCCACCCATGGCGCATGAATCTCTTGTCGGTAAAAAACAGATTTCCCCATTATCTTTGTTTTTTACCATTGTTGTGGTTGATGTTTAGACTGATGTTTGGTGCAGGACTGATCAAATTAAGAGGGGATGCCTGTTGGCTGGATCTGACTTGCATGGATTATCATTACCAGACACAGCCCAATCCCCATGTATTAAGTTGGTTTTATCATCAATTACCAAATTGGTTTCATCGTATAGAAGTTTTATTAACCCATTTTTGTGAAATCGTTGTTCCCTTTCTATTTTTAAGCACAACGAAGTGGCGAAGAGTGGGTGGTTTGATCATTATTTTTTTTCAAATCACTTTGATGTCCACTGGAAATCTTGCGTTTATTAATTGGCAGACCATCGTACTGAGTTTTGTCGCTTTTGATGATCAGTTTTTAAGAAAATTTGTTAGTTATAAAACGAGAACGAAAATTAAAGAACTCTCGCTTTTAAGCCCACATAGTCTGGATCAGCAAAGTGCACTCAAATCTAAATCTCAAGAAAAATTGGACATCATTAAAATTAAAGATCTAAAATCTGAGAATGAAAAAACTATCAGCTTCGTAAATATCAAAGGACTTCATCTTAATCTGATTCATAATTTAAATTTTTTTAAATTACTGAACAATTTAGATTTAAAATTAGTCGTGTTTGGTTTACTGATCGTTGGATTTTTAAGTATTAAACCCCTTATGAATCTTATTTCACATGAACAACGAATGAATGAATCTTATAATCGATTTCATCTGATCAACAGTTATGGACTTTTTGGTAGCATCACGAAAGTGAGATATGAAGTTGTCATCAGTGCCACCAGTGATCAAACGCTGACTGAGCAAACAATCTGGAAAGAATATATCTTTTACTGTAAGCCCTCAGGAGTCGATCAAAGACCTTGCTTGATAACCCCCTATCATCTTCGTCTTGATTGGCAAATGTGGTTCTCTGCCATGCGTCCTTCATTACAAGAGCCATGGCTTGCTCGCCTGGCTGAAAAAATATTAAAAAATGATCCTCAACTTAATTCTCTTCTCATAACAAATCCCTTTGCTGCAGAAAGTCCGCCACACTGGATAAAAATGGATCTTTACGAATACGATTTTGCTTCAGCAGAGTCGACCGACTGGTGGCGCAGAAAATGGTATAAAATCTATCTCAATCCTTCTCAGTTACGTTACGAAAAATAAAACTGATTTTTTAATAAAATCTTAATATTTCATTCTTATTAATTTGATTGAGGTCGGAGAAATATAGGTTTTATTAATTATTTTAAATCTCAGTGACTTGTTTTAGAGATGTCACTTTAAGAAAGACAGATACTGACTCAAGTTTATTTTTTTTTCATACGCTCAATTGATTTTTGTCATTTTCAAGGTATCATTTTCAAAAAAAACAATGTTATAAAACAAAAATATTTGTAAAAAAAGTTCAGGAATCTTTGAGATGGAACTACAGTTTTTAAACTCAGCACGAAAATATAATGTTTTTTTGCATGGATCTGAACCTATCCGTAAAGTAGAGAGTCTTAGTTTTAGTCTTTTAGACTCTAAGCAGTTTACCGAGGATAAAGAAAAACTAAAATCATCTTATTTATTCTGGAAGAATTGCTGGAGCGATACATTCGTAGAGCTAGGTGTTCAAAAAGACAATTTTAGTGACGATTTTTTAAATAAAGAAATTGGTGGACTTTTTTTGGGAGAAAAACCAATTGGTTTTTTAATGTACCATTTCATAGACCTGCAGATGGCGGCTTATAGAGACTCTCGCTATTTCAAAAATTACCCCCCTCATTTAGTAAATACTTTAGAAAAATTATCAGGCACAACCATGATCATTACTTACATGACCGTCGATAAACATTGGCGACGAAAATACACCAGTTACTCTATACCCGAACTTCTTATAAGTTACGCTGTTCTTCGATTTTTAGAAAGTTCAGCTGAGAGAATTTTAGGATATTTTAGAAATGAAAAAGGAACACATAATATTTTTTATCGCCACGGCGGACATCCAATACTTAAAGGAGAAGCTGCCTATAACGTCGAGGTAGACTTTGCAGTCATCGATCGAAATAAAGCTCGTCTTTCGACTCGAGGGGGATGCGATCAACTTGCTAGAAAAAAATGGAAAGACTATAAACAACAAAAGTTAGGAGAGACATATGCCCGATATCAATTACTTAAAGAAGAAAATGGAGCCTCATTTACAGACCCTTATGAACGCTCCTTGGGACAACGAGAATTTTTATAAAGAATGGCTGGCTCAGAGTTACCATTATACTCGTCATAGTATACGAATGCTCGCATTCAGTGCTGGCTGCAGCCATCCAGAAGAGAAATCCTACTTTCAAAGAAGTTTAAAACATATTCGCGAAGAGCAGGGGCATGAGCAAATTGCTGTCAATGATCTCAAAACTTTAGGTGGTTCTATAGAAAACTTTATGGAAAAAGGTGTGACCCGAGCTTTATGGGAGCCCCAATTTTATAAAATTCAGAAAGACCCCGTTTCTTTGCTAGGCTACATCTTAGCCTTAGAATGTCTGGCTGTGTTTAAATTTAGCGAACTCAATGACATCTTGGTGAAACGGTATGGCGACAAGGCCAATCGCTTTGTTCATATCCATGCTGAGGACGACCCTCATCATGTGACTGAGGCCTTGGCACAAATCGAGCTCTGTTCTGATGTTTCAAAAAAACTAATACAGGCGAATTTTGATCAGACATGTGATCTTTACAGCTGCCTAATTAATAATATTATTGCTACAACGTCTTAAAGAAATAATCTTGTTGGCATCATTGGTGTGACTAATTGATGTCTTCAGGCCACTGAAAGATTAAATCAACTTTTAAAGTAGACGCCCAACCCCAGACTTGGTTGGGTTTTTCTTTTAAAAAACATGGAGCAATCCATCCCATTTTAATATTGAAAGTTCTTTTTCGAGGATGTAGTGATTCCACGAGCTCATGATCGGGCAAATCCCATCTAACGGCTTCCACTTGAGTTTTTACCACTTCAGCCGCTCTTTTAAAGAGAAGCTCGTTGTATTCTGGCTCGCGCCAGAATAGTTTTGGAAATGGAATTGTTTTCATTTGCTCGCGACTGTAAGAGCAAATTCTACTAAATTCTTCATTACCATAGACCTGTTTATTGATAGGTGATTGCTGGTAAATTTCAATAATATCGCCATCTGATATTTTTTCAAGAAATGATGGTAGTACAATAATGCCTAACTGATCTGCGGCATCTCTCAGTTTCTTTCTTTCGTAGGCAACGTCGTAAAGGCTGTAGTCAGGCTTTTCTATTTCTTTTTGCAATGGACACCCCTTTGTATTGCTGATTTTTATCACTTGTATCAATATCCTGATTGAGAGGTAGTTGAATTGTAAAACAGCTATCAGAGATCTTTCGATTGATATAAATTAATCCACTGTGGTAGCTAATTACCTTTCGGGCAATTGAAAGACCAAGGCCGCTTCCTTTAGCACCTTTAGTAGAGTAAAAGGGACTAAAAACTTTATTTTCATCTTCTTTTCTAATACCCGGCCCATTGTCATCGACTGATAAATAGATATTAGGCTGATTAACGTAGGCTTGTAGTGTGATGAGGGGACGATTGATCGAGGATGCCGATTCAATGGCATTTTTGATAAGTATTATGAGAGTCTGTAATATTTGAGTGGTTCTCCCGGGGAACATAGGGATGTCTGACTGAATGTGTATATCGACTTTCACTCCAGAATTACTAATCTCTTCGGTTAAAAGAAGTATGGCTTCGTCAAAAAGCTCTTCAGCATTTAAGAGTGTCATGTTTTCAGGACTATTGAATGATGCTAGAGACCTCATGCCTTTGACAATTTTTACGACTCGCTTTGCATTACGAGAGATGACTTCTAAAGAGTTAGAAAGTTTTTGTTCGGTCAGTTGTTTTGTTTCTAACAGACGTTCCAAAGTTTGCATTTTCATATATATCACTGTCATCGGATTGTTAACTTCGTGTGCAATACTACCGGCCAATTCTGCCAATATTTTTTGCCTTTCATTTTCAATAAGATAGTCAGTGAGTTGTGAGTCTTCTGTCTCGGTACTGACAGAGAGACCGACCCAAAGCCCGTCCTCAATGTTATCAAGTGTATTTTTGGCAAAGGCGAAAATAATATTGTTAATTTTGCACTGAACGTGATTTAAAGCGGCTTTGTTATTTAATAGACGGCTTGTGATCGAAGAAAGTTCTATGTTATGTTTAAAAAGAAGATCACGAACATTGGATCCAATAGATAAGTTAAGATCAGGTGCGTTTTCTTGTAAAAAAATACTCCAGCCTACGCTGTGCTCTATAACTTCACCAAGGGAATTCAATTTTGAATAGGGAAATGGAATCTGTTTAACCATTTTTACTGTTAAGTTCTTCTTTAATAAGTTGTCGAATCCTGACTTCAACGGAGAGCCCTTTTTTGCGACAATGTTGATTGAATCGCAGATACAGTTCGTGGGGGATATTAAATGTTATTTGACGACTTGTCAGTGTATGCACTCCATCTATATCGTCTTTTAGAGCTGGACTCATGCTTGTTTCGGCGGCTCGAAAAAGCAGTGTTTTTAAAAAATCAAGACTACACGGTTTTTCGACGTAGTCAAAAGCCCCCAGACTCAACGCTTGTTGTTCAACTTCTTGGCCACCTCCTCCAGAAAGGATTATTACTGGAGTCTTAATCTCTCGCTGTTTAAGGGCCCTTAAAAGCTCTAATCCATCAAGATTTGGCATATTATAATCAGCCACGACGAGGTGGATATGGTTTCTACTGGCTTTTTCTAAGGCGACTAAACCATCTGTGGCCGTAAAAATTTTAAAATCAGAAGATAAAGCATCAGAAAAGGCCTCAAGAACTTCGTCATCGTCATCAACTATTAATAAATTTAACAACAAACCCTCCATGTTGCTTAGTACAATCAATCTTTTTTTAACACCGATCTCTTCATTTGTGTATGGCTATTTAATGAAGATAAGATACCTATTTTATTTATTCGGTACATAATGACTCAATCTTTAGTGTTTTCCAGACTCTGCTTCTGAAGAATATATATTCAATCAATTGAAATTCTTAGTATCTATAAAGCCTATGTTTTCAATAGTCTCGCTGTAAGACACAAGCAAAGGTCTAGCTTGTAATAGATACATTTTAATTATAAATCGTAACATAATTGTTATTATTTTACATGGCTTACTGATGCAAAAGTTACTTTTTTGAAATTGATAGGGTGTTTAGACTGGGTTACTGACAATCACTGGGCTATAAATACTTTTTTCAGTGTAAAGCGATTCTTCAACTATTAGACAATTTACAAATTGACCGCATTTTATAGAGTGGGTCTTAAAGATAAAGTATAATTGCAAAAACTTATTGATGTTAATCGAGAGAATTTTTGTGAGATACATTTATCTAATCAGCTTATTTGTTTTTTTTGTTGAGACTTCGTTCTCTTCTTCGCTTTTATGTTCTGAAATTTTAAGAACCAAAGTCAGTACTCCCAATGCAGCGGCTGAATTTTATCGGGGTCATTCAGAACTGGGTGGATTTTTTAAAGCTTTAGAGATGAGAGGGGTACTTTTTGAGTTTATTGATCCCTCTTTAGGGGCAAGTTTTAATGTCCAAATTTTAAAATTTCAACCCACTGTATTGTCTCGCCATGATCAGGGACCTATGGTTGCTCACGAGACCACGGTGCTTTTGCCTATGGATATTTCTTTGGCTGGCCAAGGGGCTGTGTTTGAAATTAAGACTCTGCTCTCACAAATGCATAAAATATTTGTTTTACAAAATCAAGGAGCGATCTTTTCTTATGAGGAGGGGCGAGTGACCCTTCATGGTTTTAGAGCTGGTTCAAGAGTCACAGATCCCACGCTCCATACACTTCGTTATTTG
Organism: uncultured Pseudobdellovibrionaceae bacterium; assembly: GCA_964388755.1. Classification (GTDB taxonomy): domain Bacteria; phylum Bdellovibrionota; class Bdellovibrionia; order Bdellovibrionales; family JAGQZY01; genus JAGQZY01. The sequence continues at coordinate 26,003 of CAYMBT010000007.1, forward strand.
ATAAATTCGAGCGATATTAAAAAAGTTGTGTTTGAGGGTAATGAATTTTTTTGGGATCAGAATGGCTACTTACCTGATAGCAAAATTGTGATCAACTATAAAGCGAAAGATGAGCTTTGGGTGCGACGTTACTATTTTGATAGGGCTGAATACTGGGAGCAATTTCCCATGGATCTAGAAACAAAAGTCTTTCGTTTTGTTCAGCCCCAACCGTTTCATGTCATTCAGTAAGCTCTTCTGTAAAAACAGTTATTTTTCTTGAGGTCTTTTCTAATTTCATCTAGGTTAGCTTCTTAAAATCTTTTGAGGAGTTTAACTTGTATCAAAATATTGTTATTTTATTAGTCTTTGTTTTTATCTCAGCCTGTTCAACCTTAACACCAGGTCCAGTCAAACCTCCGGTTCCTGTTAAAAAAGAGACCAAGCTCACAAAGCATGGTGAAACCCGTATTGATCCTTATTTTTGGATGAAAGAAAGGGATACCCCTGAAGTTTTAGCCCATCTTAAAGCAGAGAACTTGTACAGTCAGTCCCATTTAAAAGCCTCACGGAATCTTAAAAAGAAAATCTATGACGAAATGGTCAGTCGTATTGAAAAGAAAGATTCATCGGTTCCCACAAAAATTGATAATTACTTTTATTACAGTAAATTTGATGAAGAGAGCGAGCACCCGATTATAGTTCGTAAGAAGGGATCTTTGCAGGCTCCTGAAGAGATTGTTTTAGACACCAATCTCTTGGCGAAGGGGCAACCCTTCTTTTCATTGGGTTCGTATGAGGTCAGTCCAGATCACAATTGGTTAGCTTATTCCACCGATTTAGTGGGGCGAAGATTATACACTATCTACTTTAAAAATTTAAAAACCGGCGAAATTTTAACTCAAGTTTTAAAAGATGTAACTGGAAGTATCGAATGGGCTGAAGATTCAAAAACGATTTTTTACACCGTACAGAACCCACAAACACTAAGGTCAGAGTGGGTCTATCGATTTGATCGGGAGACAGGTCAAAAAGATTTAGTTTTTCACGAAAAAGATGAAAAATTTAGCGTCGGTGTTTTTAAAACTAAGTCGCGAAAATATATTATGATTGCATCTGGATCCACTGAGGCCTCTGAGATTTTTTATCTCGATGCCCAAAAACCAAGAACCAAACCCCAAACATTTAATCCAAGGCGTGCGGGTCACCTTTATGAAGTCGAGCATGGGGGATCTTTCTTTTTTGTTAAGTCCAATAAAAATGCCAAAAATTTTAAAATCTTTCGCACCATGAATGAGCAGCAGACCGCAGAATCCCATTGGAAAACTTTTGTGGAACATAGACCTGATATCTACCTGCAAAGTTTCCAACCTTTTAAAGATTTTGTGGTTCTCAATATTCGAAAGCTGGGTGTCAGAGAGTTAGAAATTCTTGATCGTCAAACAGGCCGCCGCAGTATTATGGACCAGCCCGAAAAAAGTCATGTGGTGTATCCGGCATGGAATCCTGAATTTAATTCTGATCAATTTCGCTATACCTATACCTCGTTAACAACACCAGAAACGACGATTGATTATGATGTAAAGTCCGCAAAAAAAACTGTGGTCAAAGTTAAGAAAGTCATAGGTGACTTTAAATCTGAAAATTATATTTCTGAAAGGGTTTATATAAAAGCCCAAGATGGCACAAAGATTCCTGTTTCGTTGGTTTATAAAAAAGGAATTGATAAAAACGCCCAAGCTCCGCTGCTTCTTTATGGTTATGGGTCTTACGGTTATAGTATTGAACCCAGTTTTTCTTCTCAACGTCTCAGTCTTCTTGAT
>CAYMBT010000008.1:0-3374 GCA_964388755.1 uncultured Pseudobdellovibrionaceae bacterium
CATTAACTTTTCAAGAAGAATATTGGGTTCCAAAAGGCAAAAGCTAATCAGGCCTCGACAAACAAAAACAGGGGTATTGGGCATGATGCGAACGATATGGGCTTCAGGTATATATTTTCTAATGGTCTTAAGCTTTATACCAGCCGCTAAACTCACCACTACTTTTTCGCTATTGAAAGTGTTCCTAAGAGGTTCTATGAGTTCAAGCAAATCTTGCGGCTTGGTTGCAAGAATAATGATATCGGATCGATCGACAACTTGCTCGGCTGTATCCAAGGCTTGGACTTGATAACGAGAGACCATTTTTTGGGTTTTACCTAGCGAGCGATTATAAATAAAAACTTGTGAGGCCAGAACGGTTTGACTCTTCATCAAAGCATTGAGGATAGCCTGCCCCATATTCCCCAAACCGATAATCCCAATTTTTTTTTCACCTAGATTCATAGACTAACCACCAGACTCAGAGTCCCTTTCAGAGCAATGGGACTCACCCGATATCATCCAATCATTTTTTAAAAATATCATCTCTTTTTTTAAACTAAATGGTCATTTTTTAATTAAGATTTTTGTGGATAGGCTGTTTCAACTGAAGACCAAAAAGGTTAATTGCGGGGGCCAAATAATCTTTCGCCAACACGAACATAATGGGATCCAGCCTCAATCGCCCATACAAAATCATGGCTCGTACCCATGGAGAGTTTAGCCCACTGTGGACCTAACACTTTTTGCGCTTTTAAAAAAAGCTCAAAAGCTTGGTGAAAATACTGACGAGTCTCGGACTCATTATCAGTAAGAGGGGGGAAAATCATCATTCCTGAAAGGTGTATCTGTTTTCCAGCCCAAGGTGAGAGAAGAAATTGGTCAAACTCAAGTTTTGAAAATCCTTGTTTGCTTTTTTCATCAGCGATATTCACTTGCAATAAACAGTTTAATTTTTTTTGTATTTTTTCGCAGAAAACTTCAATTTTATGAAGCTCATCAATGGATGAAACAGAATGAATCCAATCAAAATTTTTCACAATTTGAGGTATTTTTTTGCTTTGGATTTGACCAATATAATGCCAATGAATATCAAGATCTTTTAGAAGTTCAATTTTGGGGATGGCTTCTTGCATATAATTTTCTGCGAAGTCACGAACTCCCAATTGATAAAGGGTTTTAATTTTTTCGATGGGCTGTTTTTTGCTGACTGCGATCAATTGGGGCTGATCAGTTCGACCTGATCTTTCACAAGCCAAGCTGATTTCGTTGGTTATTTTTTTAAGATTTTCTTTTAATGATCCAACCATTTTCAGTCATAACCTTTTCAATATCTTTAAGAGGTAAACCAATAATATTTTGCAAATCTCCCGTAAAGTGTTCTACGAAAGCTGAAGCTTTGCCTTGAATGGCATAGGATCCCGCTTTATCAAGAGGTTCACCGGTCTGAACATAATCCAGGATCTCTTGAGAGTCTAAGGTTCTCATTTTAACTAAAGATACCGAATGTCCCAGTTTGATACGATCATGGCTTAAGTCATAAAGACAATAACCCGTGACAACCTCATGGGTCTGACCCGACAAAAGTTGAAGAGTCTTGATGGCAGCGGCGGAATTTTGGGGTTTACCTAAAGCCTGACCCTCAAAGAGCACTAAGGTGTCGGCCGAGAGGATAAGATTGTTGTTTGTTTTCAATGACTTAAGTGCAAAGGCTGAGGCCACCGCCTTTTGGCGAGCACAATCAGAAATTTGATCAAATTTATTCAGGTTTTTATCAAGGATTTCCGATACTTCTACAGGGAAAGTGCGAAATTCATAACCCGCCTCTTGAAGGATCTTGATTCTTTGCGGAGATTTTGAGGCGAGTATGAGTTCATGCATGGGGACTTTTTAAAACAAAAGGTAGAAAAATGGGATCTGAAATTTTGCTTTATGCAGGTATTCTTTTAGCAGGCTTTTCTGTTCTGTGGACTGTTTTCACCATTTTCTCGGTCAACGAGGACAATAAAGCTCTTTCTTGGGCCACCGGTGATCAACCTGATAAATCAGAATCACCCATAATCAACATGTCACGCCCACTGGTTCATCAATTGACCATCAAATACGCCAAAAGAATTAAAAATCCCAACTTTAGAAAAAACATTGATTACAAAATATTAACCGGCGGCCTAGAAAACGAATTAAACACTGACGAGTTCATCGGGCTTAAGATGCTTTGGGGAATTTTCTTTCCAGCCCTTGTGGCTATTCTTAATTTTTCATTGAGTCTTGGCTATCCGTGGTTTGTTTTTGCTCTGGCCGTCCCTTTTGGTTGGATGATTCCTGACATGCATGCCAACAAACAAAGAAAGATGCGCTATCAGTCCATTGTCATTGATCTTCCGTTCTTTGTTGATTTGCTAGCGTTGTCGACCCAAGCCGGTGCTGATTTTATGGGAGCCATTCAAAAAATCACTGATGCTGCAGAAAACAGTTTGCTTGCTAAAGAATTTGATAAAGTTTTACGTGACACAAGGATTGGTAGTACCCGTGAACAAGCGCTCAAAGCCATGTCTGCTCGCTTGGATATTCCAGAGGTCTCAAGTTTTGTGAATGTTTTAACAGACGCTGATTCAACAGGTGCAAGTATCGGTGAAGTTCTCAAAGAGCAGTCCGAACAAATGCGACTAGAACGCTTTGTCCGTGCCGAAAAAGCAGGGGCCAGAGCCTCGCAAGCGATCCTTATACCCATGATGCTTTTTATTATTCCAGCAGTTTTTATCATGGTGTTTGCGCCAGTCGGCTTACAATTTATTTACGGAGGTCAGTGATATGGCACTCCTCATCAATAAAACAAAAAATAAGGTTCTCATCTCTGATCTTAAAAGAGCCGAAGAATTTAAATCACGAGCGGTGGGTTTGATTGGACAAAAACAATTATCCTCATCTCAGGGCATGTTCTTTCCACAATGCAACTGGATTCATACTTTTTTTATGTCGATGACAATCGATGTGATCTACGTCGACAAAAATATGTCGGTCAAAAAAATCCAAAGAAACTTAAAACCGTGGCGTCTTCCCTTGCCAGCACTCAATGCATCCCATGTGATTGAAACTGGACAGGGTGCAATCAGTGAAGATGATATTCAAATTGGAGATCAACTTAATGTGGGCCATTAAAATACTCAACGGCCCCCAGGCCGGAAAAATGTATCAACTCTCAGAAGGGGCTCAGTCCATAGGGCGCTCCAGTCACGCCAATATTAAAGTGAAAAGTCACTTGATCTCTAAAATCCATGCTCGCATCGTTGTGACAGAGGATAAGATTATTATTTCAGACAATCAGTCCAGCAATGGAGTTGTGGTTAACGGGATTAAAATACAAAATATTGGCTTAAGACCTGGTGATAAGTTTG
>CAYMBT010000008.1:3384-27229 GCA_964388755.1 uncultured Pseudobdellovibrionaceae bacterium
TTGATTTGATTAAGCTCCCCAAATTTGTCTCCCTTTTACCAGAAGCAGACAATGTGTCCCATCAACAAAACTTACCCATGGTCTCTGGTGCCAACGCCATTGCCACACAAAACTTAGGTCTCACTCAGGTTTCACAAAGTCCAACACTAATGGGTCTTGAACCCCAAATGGAAACAAAACAAAAGGCTGAAATTAGCTTTCAACAAAAATTTGAAAACTATATTGAAGAGGTGGCTCTGCCGGGAGTCTATGAATACTCCAGTAAATTTGACCTCAAACATGTTGTCCTTTCATTTGTGGTCTTTTTTGTTTTTATCGTCACAACACTTGCCGTTTGGCCTGTATTGCAAGTTTCTCGTGATTTTGTGGTTGATGAAAGTGTGAGACGAGCAGACGCCCTGTCAAAAATATTAGTACAAGAAAATCGTGAATATATCATTTCTAAGAACGAAATCAGCGTTAACGTAAGTGCGGTCAGAAATGAACCGGGTGTTGAAAAAGCGTTTATTATTGATGCCCTTGATGGACGAATCATTAGCCCCACTAACGAACGTGGACGTTACTCTAATATACCCTTTGTTCAAAAGGCGCGAAAAAAATCCAGTCGCTACCAAGAAATTATGTCCAATCAAATTGGTGTCAGCCGCCCAATACTTTTTAATAATCCACTGACTGGGGAACCCGCACCTGCGGCCTACGCCATTATCCTTTATAATTTGGATCGCGTGGCCCTTGATGTGCCAAGAACATTGAGTCTGATGATTAAAATCCTAGTGATTGCGATGATGGCAGGCCTTGTACTTTATTTCTTTCTTTATAAGGTCATCACTAAACCACTTTACGACCTGAACGAAGAGGTGAATTCAGCTTTGCGTGATGGGACTAACAATATAGAAATCAAAAGCTCAACACCCATTTATAAAAATTTGGTGTCTAATATCAACAGCGCCTTATCACGTATGAGTCGTGATGATGGCAATCAAGTTCAGGTGAGCCATGGGGATAAAACCATGGAAGCTGCTGAACTGGTCGAAATGTTTCCGGTGGCTGCTTTGGCTGTTTCGCCAGAGAATGAAATGATTATCGCTCACAATGATTTGATTAATGGTCATCCGCTTTTTGACGATGCACAAATAAAAAATAAATATATAGATGATCTTTCTGATTCATCGCTCGTGGATAATCTGAGAGACCTCTTACAAAGGTCTGTTGACAACCCTAATTTAAAACACAGCTCGCTTCTGCCCTCAGGCAGCGGAATCAAATTCGAACTATCGGTTAAAACGATCCAAGAGCTTGGAAGTATTAGTTATTATCTCATCTGTTTCACAGAAGTTTATGACGAGGACAACGAGTAAGAATGGGCGCACGCAATCTTAATCTCTTTAAAGCCATAGATTTTCTGCTTCAGATCGAAAAAGGACCTGATGCCGGAAGACTCTATCGCATACAACCGCCAAAGATTTTGGTTGGAAGAGATCCTCAATGCCAAATTGCTCTGACCGATCCCAAAGTCTCTCGTCAGCAGTTCGCAATTCAATTTACAGACAATGTGACACTCATTGATTTAAGTTCTCGCAAAACCACTCGGGTCAATGGTAAGGCTGGTCACAGTCAAATTCTAAAGCCTGGTGATATTATCACTTTTGGTGACACTCAAATCCGCTTTAATGCAAAAACAAATGAACATGCTCAGCCCCAGCTGACTGGTCAACCCGGTCGAACGGTGGCCAGCCCTCCTAAAGATCAGCAAAAAAATATAAGAATCTTTTTATTTGCGATTATAGGCCTTGTGGGACTTGTTCTTTTCTTACAAGAAGATCCTATTGCTGCAACACAAATGAAAATCATTACCCAAGAAGAAGTGAATAAGCAGATCGAAGAGAGTAAAGAAAGATCAGCACTTTTAAGAGAATCCTATATAGAAAAAAAGAAAATGACTGAACAAAATTATTTGCAAAATGTGGAACAACATTTTATCCGTGGATTTCGTGATTTTCAAAATGGTCAGTATGGCCGTGCCATAGAATCTTTTGGAACCACCATTGCCACAGATGAAACCCACAATAGAGCCATACAATATAATAAGGCAGCCCTTAAACGTCGCGAAGATCTGGTGGATACACATATGCAGGACGGCATAAAATATAAAGAAAAAATGATGTTTAACCGCTGTGCGGTTGAGTTTGATAAGGCTCTTGTTCTGATCAACGACGTTAACTCAAAAAAATATGATCTCGCTAAAACTCAACGTAACGAATGTGATCTATTGGATGCTGGGGGACGGCGATGAAAATTCTTCTCCATAAAGACAATCAATTTTTAAAAGAAATCAGTCTCGAACCTGGGAAACTGATCACCGTTGGACGAAAAGAAGATTGTGACATTGTTTTAGAAAAACTTCCTGGCATATCTCGAGAGCATTTTGAAATTGATGAAGATGGAGCTGGTCACTGGCGTGTCAATGTGCTTTCAGAAGTTTTACTCATCGAATTTGACGGCGAAGAGCGAAAAAGTCTCACTCTTAAAGGCCATGGAGAATTTAAGTTAGGGCCCTATATTTTCAAATTTGTGAGCGATGAAAAATCAAAGTTAAATACATCTGAAATCAGCTCCATTTCTCAAATGAGCCCCAAAGCTGTTTATGAAGAATCAGTCAGCAATATCGAGCCTCCTGATGACAATAATGAAGAGATTGTTGCACCTCTTGTCCCACAAAAGTCATTTGATGGAGACGAAGAAAATACCGCAGTTCAAAATTTCAATGGTATCCCCTATATTAAAATCATCGGACAAAGTGGCAAAAAGTCAGAGTACTTTCGTCTTGAAGGAAATTTGTGGGTCGTTGGCGGTCACGAGAGTGCCTCTGTTTTTATCAATGAAATTGGAGCCTCACAAAATCATTTTGAAATCTCTAAAACTGACAAAGGCTTTTTTATTATAGATTCTGGCACTTCTATGGGCACAGAGCTTAACGGGCAAAGATTAAAAAGCAAAAAACCGGCCCGACTTTCCAGTGGTGATATCATCACCGTTGGCTCATCGACTTTACAATTTGAACTCAGGGATAATTCGTTTAAAAGAAAGGTCAGCAATATCCCGTTAAGCATGTATAAAAATCCCCTGGTCTTTTTTGATCAAAATGTGGCGCTCGTTAACCTCGATGACGAAAAGCTAGAATCTGGTAAAGCCGAAGAAGTTTCTACTGCTGTTGTTTTTGACAAAGCCAAGCGCAAAAAATTTATTTTTATTGCAGTCACTGTATTGGTCGTTTGTGTTTCATTAATCTCTCAACTTTCTGAAAAAGGTGAAGATAATAAAGGACAACTTAAAACGGGTATGGATCCCTTTAGTCAGCTCTCCGAGCCTGAACAAAAAATGGTGGCCCAAACTCATAAACTGGCTAAGCAGCTCTACCTGGCCGGTAATTTTGAGTTAGCCCTTGTGCAGCTTGAAAAGCTTCATAATATTATCCCGGTTTACAAAGACTCCCAAGAAATGCAGGAGTACTGCATCAACTCTCGCGAACTCAAACAACAACAGGCCGCTATCGAGCAACAAAAACGCGAACAGTTGGAACTTGAAAACCAAGTGTCCTCTTTGATTGCTCAGTGTAATCATCAGTATCAAAATTCCGAGGATATTGACGGGGTAAAAGCATGTCTTGCCCCGGCGACAGATCTTGATCCTAACAATCCTGGAATTTCGCAATTGATCAGCGAGGTCACAGCACGCTCTGAAGAGAAAAAAATCCGTGAAAAGATTGCTCAAGAACTAGAAGATAAAATTCGTCGCGGAAAAGAGCTTTTTGAAAAAGCACAACAACTGCATAAAGGTCATGAATACCTACAGGCTATTATAGCTTATGAAAATCATATCCATTCAGGCCTACCTGATCCTAAAAAGTTAGTTAAAACGTCAAAAAGAAATCTGGCTAACATTGAATGGAAAATTAAGACCGAAAAAACTCAACTCGTCAATGAGGCCCAATCTAAATACAATAGCACTCAAATTAGAGAAGCTATTTTGCTGGCACGAAAAGCTCAGAGTGTTGATCCTTATGATCCTGAAATTTCAAACTTTATTCACAAACTCGAAAAAGAACTGACCAATAAAATGAGAAATATCTATATGGACAGCGTGATTGAAGAAAGATTTGGTAACCTCGAAGCCAGTCGCTTGAAGTGGGAAGAGATCACCAAGGCCGATGTTCCTGATGGTGAATATTATAAAAAATCACGAAGAAAGTTGAGGCAGTATGGATATCAGCCTTAGTTGGACTCAAAGATCCTATGGTGGAAAGAAATTTCGCCCCTCAACTATTGTTCATAATGAAAACCCAAACCAACTTCTGATTTGTGTCACCACCTGGGGAAGAGCAGAAATTGCTGAGAAAGTTATCGAATCCCTTAAAAATTTTGTTTCTATGGCGAGCGATGATGAAGATCTCACTCTCGCTTATGAGAGAAAAGAAAATCTCCACAAGATGGGGAACATACTGAGAATGGCTGTTATTACGGCCAGTGAAAAAATTTATAGCCAGTACAACAAAGACGAATACACTACCGGATTTGAAGTGTTTGCAGCTGTTAAAGACGGACCTCAGTGGATCTACGTCTCTTGCGGGCAACCTTCACTGATTCTTTACAGAAAAGACTTAGGGATGCTACCCCTAACCCAAGCCATTGATCTTAATGTACTCACACTCAACAAATCTTTGATTGAACCACTACCCAGTCAGCTTCTCGGTCTTGGACAAAACCCACCCATACAATACGGCAATATTCGTTTGCAAAATCAAGATCGTTTAGCCCTGATCAGTCGAACTTACCTGCCCCATTCATTCTATAAAATTGAAAGCCAAGATTTTAATCAAGATACAATATCTCGGGTTCTTGCTCAGGACCATCAAGATATCCCATTTTGGCTGGGATTACTGACTATTAATGAACTTTAAGAACTCTCTGTTTTGTGGCAGAAAAAAATAAAGTTCTGAGATCTTTGGATTAAAATCAAAGGGCCTATTGACATCATTGATAAATTCCATTTCTAAATTGAGATCTTTAGCTTTACGAAATTGGATCAGATTGGATATCTCAGCCCAAAACTGGGGCGAAGCTTTCTTTTTGGATTTTAGGGTTTTAATACCTTCCACAATTTTTCTAAGCTGAGAGTCTTGACAAGTTTTATAAAAATCATCAATCGCCTTTAGATCATCCACAAAATAACTCAAGCACCCTTTGATATCTTTTGTCGTTGGCTCATTAAGATTCAGCTGTGCAATCAAAGACCAAGAGCTATTTTTAAAATTCTTACCCAACTCAAAAAGATCAGACCAATTCTTTGATCGTAGTGACTGGTCAGCAAGCCAGCCTGCTAAAATTTTTGAATTCTTTTTAATTGCGATTTGAACCCATTGACTGATCTGTTGGTTCTTTTTTTGGTCATCCATCATTGATTGGCGCCAGTTTAAAATCAAATCAATATCAACACTTGTCATTTTACTTAAGTTTTTACAGATGGGCAGTGTCATACCTAACTCAGAAATAACAGGATGATTTTCTGTTATACAGTTATCATCATCCCAAACAAAACGAATACGGGATTGATCCAGTTGCTGAGCCAGCAAAGTGGCCTCACTTCGGGAAAGTGGATCAAGCTCTTTTTTATCAATAAAACTGTCATAAACTTTGGTTTCTGGTCCCAATTGAATAAGATACTGTTTTGTCCTGATACCAAAATCGGATGAGTCAGTGAGACCGAGCCATTTTTTTTTGTAGGCTTCGTGCTTTATAGAATAGTGATCTGTTCGACGAATCATCTCGTCGATTTTTTTGACACTCTTATACTGAATCAGTGCGCTGACCCACTGTCCAAGATCAGAGAATGAAATGAGATGGGTTTTTTTATCTTCAAATGTCGCTTTTAAATTTTTAGCCCACTTAATTTGTAAAGGAACATGAAAATGAGAGCTCGAAAGTGAGTTAAGACTGCTCAACTCAACAGGCTCGCCACTGATTCCAAATATAATAAAATGGGTATTTTGCCACTTCTTTCTTTTTTTAAGCCCCTCTATCAATGTATGAATAGACAAATGGAGATCTTGAACTTTAGAAGTTCGATTGATGGGGCGCTCGTCCTCTAAATCGGTCTTATTAAGGTGCTCTCTATGAAGAAGATCAGGCACATAAAAACTCAGAAAAAATCCAGCCGAGCCCACTTCTTCGTCCATCCAGCGAAATGACCTCTTGATTGACTCTTTGAAAGATCGAAAGGGCAGACTTGATTTTCGATCAAAACCATCATTAAAAGTTTCAAATCCCTGATTGATTCCCCACTTTTGTAATAACGGAACGCCGCCAGAAAACAAACCAGTTCTTAAACCTTTCTTAATAGAAAGCTCAGCTAAGGTTTCTATGGAGGCCGGTAAAAAGGCTGGACCATTATGACGAACACCATGCACTTCACTGTTTTTTCCACTCATGATGGCTGCAAGATTGGCTTGGGTTGAATCCGATGGAGCAAAAAAATGGGTATACCTTGTCAATTCATCGCAAGTTAAAGCAAAAGACTCTTCATTTTTTAGAAACTCAGTGTCAGAACACAGATAGTCTTGTTCGGTGAAGTTTTCTATGGCGATCAGAACGAAAGAAGATCTTTGTTGAGCAAATGGCGAACAAGACACTAGTCCTACCATTTGCAGAAAAAGAAAACTGAGAAGACAACATCTCAACCTTGACCTACCTTGCTAGGACCATTGTAATGTATAGATTAAGCATAGCAAATAGCTTATAGTGAATTAATATTTTAAAAGGAGTTTTTTGTGCTTGTTGATCAATTTTTTATTCTTTCCCAAGGAAGTGCCGAATTTTTACTCTGGCTTTTACTGATCACCAGTATCTTAAGTATCGGCATGATCATCGAAAGATTTTTAACTCTGCGCTCGATTAATATTAAAAGTAAGGATTTTCGTCGTAAGGCCCAAGATCTTTTACAAAGCCAGACACTCAATGAAATCGAAGATCTTTCTAAAAATAAAGACTCTTTACCAGAAAAAGCTCTGGCCTACGGTTTAAGACATGCCAAAGCCAACGGAGCCAATGGATTAGCTGAGGTCTTTAATACTTTTCTTATGATCGAAAAACCTAAACTCGAAAAAAATCTTAATTTTTTAGCGACGGTTGGGTCTAATGCACCGTTTGTTGGTCTACTGGGTACTGTTCTCGGTATTATGAAAGCCTTCAGTGATTTGTCTCAAAGTTCAGGTGCAGGTAACGAAGCCGTTATGTCGGGAATTGCCCACGCTCTGGTGGCCACAGCTGTTGGACTTTTTGTCGCTATTCCAGCAGTTATTGGTTACAACTATTTTCAGAAGTTGGTTCGTCAAAGTTTACAATCTATCGATGTGGCTCGTGAACTTTGTTTGGCTTACGCTAAAAGTAAAAAGGTTTAATCATGGCTGGTGGATCCTACAATTCAGATTCAGATCAACCCATAGCTGAGATCAACGTCGTTCCACTGGTTGATATCATATTGGTGGTGCTGATTATCTTTATGGTGACGGCCCCTCTGGTTTTAAAACCCACAATCGATGTTAATCTTCCACAAGCTTCAAGTGGTGAACAAAACAAAGCCACCGAAAGCCTTGAAGTTGTCATCGATAAAAGTGGCAGTCTTTATTTAAATGGCGTTGCTGTCTCTTTAGATCAACTCAAAGAGAAAGTGGCTGAAAATGCTAAGAATTCTGCAAATTCATCGGTGGTTTTGACGGCGGATAAAGATGTGACTCTGGATGGTTTAACCCAGATCATTGATGCTATTAAAAGCTCTGGTGTTAAAAAAGTTGGATTCAGCATCCAAAGAAAATAGTGTTGTCCCTCAACACAATTAGTTTTTGATTTCAAAACTCCCCTGACTAAAGTCCTGCTCCCCAAAAATGTGGAAAACTCTGTAGAGAAGAGAAGTTGATAGGCTTAAATTACTAAAACTTATAAGCAATAACTAAAAGCCATTGTGTATATCATCAAAACAACTGTGCTTTTATCCCTAGACCTTTGTCTGTCTATAGGGCTGCACTTTAGGAAAGCGGTTTTTAAATTCAGACTTGTTAGTGATCTTTTCAAAGTAGCCATACTCTTTCAGAGGGTCTTTACTTGAATAGGTCAAAGTAAGAACAGACTTCTTCCAGGGGCTTTTTTGATATTGATCGATGTAACTAATCAATTTGTCTTTGCTTAAAGCCTTGGTTTCTTCAATCCAACGATCAAAGAAAGTAAAGTCCCCATGATAAGTAGCCGCCATCTGAGTGAATCGAGACAAACGTTCTGAAAGAGAATTTGGCAGCTGGGATATTTCTTGTATGACAGACTCTTTAATCAGCTCTACGTCGTCTGAAGTAATAGTATCCTTAAACTGACTAAAAAATTTCTCCATGAACTCGTGGGATCGATTAAGAATATCAGACACCTCGTGGCTTTGAGATTGAATGAGTGTAGCAAGCCCACAAAAACCATAATTCACTGATGGAAATGCGGCCACAATATAACCCAGCTGCTGATGGGTTCTGAGTTCTGTGAAGTAAGGTTGCTCTAAGACTTTACCTATTACATCAATAATAGCCTGATCTTTAATGGTCCATGGACTCATTCGATAAATACTGAGTTGAGCATTATTATTATTATGTCCATGGCAAGATAAGAAATAAGACTGATTGGAGAGATCAAGAAATTTATTTTCAAATTTCTGCACAGCTTGATCATCCAGAGGTTTGGCCTTGGTTTTTTGATAAAAAAGATCCACCACTTTTTTGACGTCATCTTTTTGGATATTTCCGTAACTGTAAGTGCGTATGGCTACGTTATTAAAAAATTGCAGAGCAAAATCATTGATCTCATGAAGCTGAACAGAATCAATCATGTCAGAGTAAGTTTCTCTGTGCACTGAGGCCGAAGAAAACAGATGGCTCACTTCGTAGAGCAGGTGCTGGTAAGCGGCATCATGTTCTCGGTTAAGAATATCTTTTTTGAAATCTGATTTTATGCGTTCAAAAAGTTCTTCACTGATTTTAATACGATTCAGGGCTCGATCATGTTTTTCATCAAAAATAAGTTCGCTGATTAACTCGTCAAGATGTTGAGAGTAACCACTCACATCAAGGGTCACGGTATTAAAGCCGTGGCTAATATTATAGTTGAGTCCGGCCACATGGGCGTAATAACCCCACTCGTTAAGCTCTTCCCGTTTCAATTTTGCATATAGTTTTGCCAGCAAATACTTGCGCGGATCTGCGTTGATATAATCTGAAATAAAACAAACAGAGATTGAACCCCTGGGGATCTCAAGTTCTGTGTCTAACTGTGAATAGAGCCAGGTGGTCTCATTGTATTTTTCGAGGATCGGCTTCTCAAGTGTCGGGCTTTTAATCAATTTAAGATCACGCGGTATAAACGGATTAGCTTCGGGGTAAAAAATACCTTGAGGTACTTGAACCTTATTAAGTTCTGCGATCAGATTTTGGGATATGGGTTTTGTTTCATAACGGATTCCGTAAAATTCTTCGACTTGTGAGCCTTTATGATCCTTAGAAAAATAACAAGCTTGAAAATTATCGGTGTTCAAACGATCTAAAAATTGTTGAAACACCTCTGGCTTATATTTATGGTAAAGATAGTGACAGCTCATAAATTGGTCAGCCGGATAATAAAGCATCGAGGCACTAAAATGACTCGCTCGTGACATGGAACTTTTGGGCTCAATATGATCAAAGTCAACCTGGGCCATGGTTTTACGCTCTTCAAAAACGTATTCTTTAAGTCCATTTTCTTTAATCAGACGTATAAAGGCAAAGGTCAGCTTCATGACCTCTTCATAATCTTTCTTACCTTTTTCAGTCAGATGAATTCGAATATGAAAAATTCTCCACCATGTTGATGTCTCAAGACCCGAGGCCATCCCTTTTTCTTTAAGATAAGATAAAAGTGAACCTTCGCCCTCGTCGCCTAAAAGTTGCGCGAGAAAGCTTGTCGGTTTACTTTGCCAAAAAGGAATTTCATCAGGGATAGAAAAACTAAGCTTTAACACATCTTGGTCACGAACAGATTCCACAAAGTGAATCACTGCGTTTTCTTTGTTTTTAAAAAGCTGATCGCTGTATTCAGGTGTGGCAATATTTTTATTGAGAATATCTGAAAAGTACTCTTGAGCTAAACTTTTAAGTTCTGCACTGGGAACAGATCCCATTAAGACCAGTCGCATGAGATTAGATGAGTAATGTTTTTGGTAAAAATCCATGACGATATCTCGATCAGCATTTTTAAGGGTCACCCCGTCACCCGTCGCAAACTTAGAAAAAGGGTGATGGGGATCTGTCATCAGCTGTAAAAATCGGTACTCTCGACGATGATCATCTTTTAGATTTTTTTCGTGCTCCGAATGAACCGCATTTTTTTCGCGCTCAACAAATTGTTGATCAAACGTTGGTGAAACAAAAAATCTTGAAAAACGCTCAAGGGCTCCTTTAAAAGCGCTGTGAGTGACGTCAAAAAAATAGTTAGTGTGATCAATAGAAGTGTAAGCGTTATGTCCACCACCATTTTTATTCAAATAATCTTCATATTCCCCCACCTGAGGAAACTCTTTGGTGCCTAAAAAAAGCATATGCTCAAGAAAATGGGCTAGTCCCAGATGTTCATCGGGATTTTGCATAGATCCAGCCATCACGGCAAGAGCAGCAGAGGATTTTACGAACCGAGGATCACTGATCGTTAGAACTTCAAGTTGGTTATCCAATTGGAACGTTTCGAACTTCATACCTTTGATCATAGTCCATCCTTTGGATAATAAAGCCGCTATTGGCTTTAAGAGTTTTTAGTATAGTAGAAGGCCAGGCGATAAACAAACTGACAATTGAGTCTTTGGACTATTTAATCTTCACAGATTGATTTGAAAATCGGTTAATATTATGATGATTTTTTTTAAATAAGGAGCATTTTGTGAGATTAATTTTAGTTTCTCTTCTATTGAGTCTGGTTTCTTTAAAAATTCAGGCCATTTCAATTGAAATCAATCCCGGTGAGAGCCAAATCATGTGGCTTGGTCAAAAAATAGCCGCTGGCAGCGAACACAAAGGAACTATTAAAATCAAAAAAGGCACCGTGAGCATTGATCAAAATCGAAATCTTCAGGGCGGAAGTCTCACTATTGATATGACTTCCATAGAAAACCAAGACCTTGCCGGCCAATGGAAAAAGAAGCTTGAAACCCACCTTCACTCTGATGATTTTTTTAACACAGATCAGTTTAAAGAAGCTTATTTCAAAATTGTTAAAGTCACTCCTTCACGCAGTGACCTTTTCACAGTCACTGGAAACCTCACCATTCGGGGGATCACCCACTCAGAGTCTTTTGATGTAAGAATTGAAAACCATCATCAATTTCTTAAAGCCACTGGAACCATTGAATTTGATCGTCTTAAATACGGCGTCAGCTATAATTCAGAAAAAAAAGCACTTAAAAAACTGATTGCTGTCGCCAAAGACCAAATTATAAAAGATCAAATTAAATTAGAACTGAACCTAAAAACTAAAAACTTTTGATATAAATTTAAAAAAGAATAAAAATTTTAACAATACCCACAGAAGCTTTGATTCTGTTCTCAAGACCTGTTTATGTTGAATCACCCATCAAGATTTTTTTGATCGTTCAAACTATCAGGTATTTTTTGGTAAATCACCCAATCTAAAAACTTTTGTTCAGATGTCTGTGGCGCCTGTCTTGTTTCGATCATTTTCCATTGAGGTTTATTTTCCTTAACCCACTGGGTGAATTTACGGTTTTTGACATGAGCCACATGCTTTTGATCATCATCAAAATCGGTGGCGCTAATGATGACAAAACCACTGGATAGATCAAAAAGATGATTCATATATCGAACAAAAACTTCGTCTTCAACAAGATGAAAAATAACATCTACAGAGATACACGCATCTGTTTTTATAAATTTTGAATTGATATGAAAAAGTTTTGGATCATATTTTACAAAAAACTTGGTTGAATCTTCAGAATATTTTTTTGTAATTTGCTCAATCACAGTCTCAGAGATATCAAGGCCTAAATAGCTCTCGATATTATACAGAGACAACTGATGGCCATCCCCACACCCAAATTCAACCACTGAACGGATATTGTAATCCACCAATATTTGGTTAAAAATCTTAGCCTTGACCAAAGAACTTTCGCCATAAGAGCCATATCCCGAATTCCACTGGTTTTTGTACCTTAATTCCCAGTATTTTTGGCTTTCAAAAGAAGACTCAAGCCACTTTCTTTGAATGTAGAACTTCGCGCGGCTAATAAGACTTCTTTTCATCATAGACATTATTTTAATGAGTCATTACTGTAGGATGCAATGATAAAGAGACTTATTTGTAACTTTTCTTGATCTCAAACGTATCTCTTAAATAATAGGGAGACATTATGAAAATTATTATCTTTTTAACACTTTTTTTAAACTCAGGGCTTATTGGCGCTCAGGCTCCTGTGGTCAAAAATAAAAACAAAATGGAGGTCGTAAAAATGAAAACACAATTCACAAGGCCCAGCGATGAAGAAATAAAAAAGAAACTCAATCCTATGCAATGGAAGGTCACCCAAAAAGATGGCACTGAACCCCCTTTTAAAAATGAATATTGGGACAATAAAAAAGACGGTATCTACGTCGACATTATTAGTGGCGAACCCCTTTTTAGTTCAACCCATAAATATGATTCTGGCACCGGATGGCCCTCTTTTTATCAACCCATAGAAAAACAAAACATTATCGAAAAAGAGGATCGCAAGCTTTTTAGTGTTCGCACTGAAGTCAGGTCAAAACACGGTAACTCACATTTAGGCCATGTTTTTGATGATGGCCCTCAGCCCACAGGTCTCAGGTATTGCATGAACTCTGCAGCCATGGAGTTTATCCCTAAAGAAGATCTGAAGTCTCGTGGATATGGACAGTACCTTGAGCTCTTTGAGAATAAAAAATAAATTCTCAAACAATACTAAGAATCAAATTATTGAGCTCGATGATCTAAATAGAAGTGGACCCGTTTTCAATGGAATATAAGTTTTGTAAACAGGTTTGCTTTCTCAGTTTTACTGCAGCTCTACACTTTGAGAGCTGCACTGATCCAGCTGAAAATCAATTTCGTCAATGATGGCGTTAAATGCCTCTTCTTCAATCATTCTTAATGCACCCATTTGGGCTTCAGAGAGATGTTGAGAATCCAGTAAAAATTTTTGAATTTCGTTAAGATGATGCTCTTCTTCTTTAAGAATATTACGAATAAAACTTGAAAGACCAAGGGGCTCCATCAGTTCGGCGTAAAATGGATAGATGGCGTTGGCTCGCTCTTCGATCAAAAGAGTTGATAATAGATAATTAAGATAAGAATTCTCTCCCTTAAGGGCCGAGGCAATGGCTTGATCCACAGTTTGAATATAATTTCTTGCCATGGGTCCAGCTAAAAGATGCTCTTCACGATAGGTTTTAAGCTCTCCCTGACTGAGTTTTAAAGCCAATTTTTTAAAGACTTGGGCGTGTCTGACTTCTTCAGCCATATGGGCTAAAATTTCTGCACTGACCGATTCTTCACGTTGGCTTTTCATGATTTTTCGCGCACCCATGTACTCCATAAGACTAATGGTATTCAAAAAGCGGGCATGGGCTTCAGGTTTTGTGATGAGACGGGTTAAAACTGATTTCCAAGGGGCTGACATATTAAATTCCTTCCGTGATAATTTGCTCAATAACGTTATATATTTTTTTAATTTCATCTTGCGAAATGCAATAAGGTGGAACGCTATAAACAGTTCCACCTAGTGGCCTTAGTAAAACTCCACGCTCAATCGCCTTTTTATTAAAATCATTTGAAAAATGTCCTTTAAAATAATTAGGATTTTCGTCAAAAACTTCCATGGCACCAATGGTCCCTAATTGTCTGACATTACAAACGGGACACTTAAGATGGATTTCTTCTAGAGCTTGAGTCGTCCAAGATATAATTTGATCAATCTTTTTTAAAGTTTCATCTCTCAGCAGAATTTCAAGTGTTTTAAGGGCCACTCGACAAGCTATAGGATTGGCCGTGTATGAATGGCCATGAAGAAAGGCTTGCCTCATATTAGATCCTAAAAACTGATCAAAGATCTCTTGGCGTGCCATTGTGACAGACAAAGGTAGATACCCACCAGTCAGACCTTTTGAGAGACAAAGTAAATCAGGTTTTAGTTGGGAATGCTCGAAAGCAAAAAGTTTTCCGGTGCGATAAAAACCGGTGAAAACTTCATCACAAATAATTAATGTTCCAGATTTTTTAGCAAGTTCTGAAAGTTGATCTAAAAATTCTGGGGAATACATCCTCATACCAGAAGCCCCTTGGACCATGGGCTCAACAATACAAGCGGCGTATTGTTCGCCTGACTGATCAAAAGCTTGAGTGAGTTCTTGAATATTAAAGGGATCAACAAAATCAACGTCAAACATAAGTGGAGTAAAAACTTGATTAAAACCCTCTCGCTCGCCCACTGACATGGCCCCTAATGTGTCACCATGGTAAGAGCCTTTCAGGGCTAAAAACTTTGTTCGCTTTGTCTCGCCTTTTTGCTGAAAATACTGGTAGGCCATCTTCAACGCCACCTCAACAGAGGTTGATCCATTATCTGAAAAAAAGACTTTCGAAAGTGCCGCACCCCTTGAGCCTGCCAAATCCACAAGTTTTTGCGAAAGAAGAATGGCGGGCTCGTGTGTGAAGCCGGCAAAGATAACATGTTCTAACTCATGGGCTTGCTGGCTCACCGCCATTGATAATTCGGGGTGACTATGACCCAGCAGATTCACCCACCATGATGAAATACCGTCGATCACCCACTGGTCATTGTAGAATAATGACGAACCTTGACCTTTAAGAACGATGGGATGTCGGTCGATCATCCCATGTTGAGTAAATGGATGCCAAACAACCTGCTGATCGATTTGTTGTAATTTTTCACAAGTCAGGTCACTGGATTTTTGTGATAACAGCTGATTGGTGAAAGAACTCATTCCTGCGTTGGTTAGAATTTCTCTTTCAAGAGATAACGGATCAAGACTTTCTAACAGCTTTAGTTCAAATAAAATGGGTAGCTTCGTTTTTTGTTCTAAAATTTCTGCAAGTCCCGGATCAGGCTCGCCATTTATAATAATTCCGTGACAGTGAATACCTTTAAGCTCAAGGGCTTTAACACTCAGTAATGTATGATTGATTGTTCCGAGCCGACTTGAAGTGACAAGGACCACGGGAGCTTTAAGTTCTTTGATCAAATCAATCATATCCTCTTGATCATTCAGGGGCACAAATAGGCCTCCCGCCCCTTCGATGACAAGCATCTCTGTTTGGATCTCTCTAAAATCAGAAATGATTTTTTTTAATTCTATTTTTTCACCCACCAATTCTGCTGCACGATGGGGAGCCATGGCCGGCTCAAAACTATAACTGGGTCGGCAAATATCAATATTTGTCGATGTGTGGGCTTTGACCCAATCTGTATCCGAGGGAAGGCCCGATTGAATAGGTTTAAAATAGGAAGTCTTAATTTGGGAGCCCAAAGAATTAAGGAGCAATGTTGAGACCAGCGTTTTACCCACGTTGGTGTCAGTGCCTGTGACGAAAAGAGTTTTCATAAGATTTCGTCCAATCCCTTTTCAAGGCTTAAACAAAAAGACTCGATCTCCTCTTGAGTTCTATCAATAGGTAAGGTGATTCTTAAAAGGGCTTCACCCAAAGGGACTGCCGGTGGTCGAATGGCACGAACATCAAAATTTCTTTTTTGAAGATAGTTCATCAGATTCAATGCTTTTTGATTTTCACCAATGAGGACAGATGTGATAGGTCCACCCTTGGCTAAGACTTTTAAATTAAATGACTCAGCTATTTGGGAAACTTTATTTTGAAACTCAAAAAGTTTCTCAAAAAACAAAGGATAGATTTCACTTTTAACTTCACTTAATAATATCAAGGATTGTGCCACTGACATCTGTTGCAAAAAGCTAGGAGCTGTCGAAAAAATAAAGGGTCTTGATTGATTGACTAAAAGCTCACGTAAAGACTCTGACCCAGCAATCCATGCTCCACTGACTCCAAGGGCTTTGCCAGCAGTGTGAATTGTGGCAAAAACTCGCTCAGACAAATTGGCTTCTTCAACAAGTCCACTCCCCGACTGACCATAAAGGCCAGTGGCATGGGCCTCATCAACGATAAGATAAGTGTCGTAACGCTCACAAAGCTCAATCAATTCTTTGAGCGGGGCTTTATCGCCCTGCATACTATAAACACTCTCCACCACAACAAAATGCATATGCTGTTGCTTACGGCGAAAGCGAAGAAGTTGTTCAAGCTCATCAAGTTGGTTATGACTCCAAATATATTTTTCTGAGCCTGATAGCCGAATGCCGTCGATGATAGAGGCATGAATTTTTTCATCCGAAAAAACAATGGCCTTCTCTTTGAGTAACGTAGAAAACAAAGCCAGATTGGCTTGATAACCGCTGGGTAAATAAAGACTACTGGGTTGATGTGAAAATTGCGCCAATTGATTTTCTAAACCTTCAAGAAAGTCAGAATGCCCTCGGACAAGACGTGAACCGCCAGAGCCAATGGGATATTCAAAGGCCTGTTTTAGAATTCGTTCTTTAAGGTCAGTTCTATGAGAAAAGCTCAGGTAATCATTAGAGCAAAAATCCAGTCCCAAGGGAGACCTCAGTGATCTTAAGCCACTGGTTTGGATCCAAACTTTCTTTTTTTGCTCAAAAAAATCTGAAAAATTCATAATTACTGCATGTAGGATTCCATACCTAGATCAGAAAAAAGTTTTTCGTCTTGCACCACTTCAGGATTTTCTCGGGTGAGAAGTTTATCTCCTAAGAAGATGGAACTGGCCCCAGCAAAATAAGCCAGAGTTTGGGTTTCACGACTCATCTCTTTTCGCCCGGCAGATAATCGCACCCTGGCTTTGGGCATTAAAATACGAGCCGTAGCGATCACTCGAATTAAAATCAAAGGATCAACTTCTTTTTGCTCTGACAAAGGAGTCCCTTCAACAGGGATTAACAAATTCACCGGCACAGATTCTGGCTGTGGGTTAAGGTTCGCTAAATCCACCAGCATAGAACAACGATCCTCATCGGATTCGCCCATCCCAAGAATTCCACCACTACAAACAGAGATGCCAGCGCGAGAGACATTTTTAATGGTGTTGATTCGGTCATCATAGGTTCTGGTTTGGATGATTTTGTCGTAGAACTCTCGACCGGTATCAAGATTGTGATTATAGGCATCAAGGCCCGCGTCTTTTAATTTTTGCGCTTGTTCGAAGGTCAGCATTCCTAAAGTCACACAAGCCTCCATTCCAGAGTCTTTGACTTTTTTGACCATGTCGATCACCCGATCAAATTGGGCACCGTCGCGCACTTCCCGCCAAGCAGCTCCCATACAAAAACGCTCTGCACCCTGGCTTTTGGCATCAAGAATGGCTTTTTCAACCTCTTGAAGATCCATAAGTGCTTCGCTTTTTAAATCGGTTTTATAATGGGCCGATTGGGGGCAGTAAGAACAGTTCTCAGGGCACCCACCTGTCTTTATAGAAAGCAAAGTGCACTTCTGAATATGATGCACATTATGATGGGCACGATGGACCTGGTGAGCTTCATTCAGAAGATCCATAAAGGGTTGATTATAAATTTTAAGAGCTTGATCGAGTGTGTAGTTGGCCATAGCTATCCCATGCCAAGACTTCTATAACTAGACAAGGACTTTTTAGATGGAACTTAAGAATTCCTTATAAATAGTTGATGAATTCAACTATTGAAATCTTCAATAATACAGATTAAACCAGTCCACTGTGATGAAGTTTCAACAGTTTATGAAAAAAAGCCTGCTGATTGCCCTTTACCGAGAATATCATCTTTGGGTATCGGCTTTGACCCAAGAGCTTAAAGTGTTTGATCTCAATCTTAATGACTCGCTGATTTTACTGGCCATTTTCTTTGAAAATAACAATGAGATCCAACCCTCCCAGCTCTCTACAACTCTAGACATACCTAAAGATCAAATCAGCCAGTCACTCAAAAGATTAGAACAAATAGGACTGATTGTTAGAAAGACTTTTAAATCTGACGCTCGAAAACGAAAAATTTCAATCTCAAGTCTTGGTAAAAAACGCGCTTCAGAACTTATTAAGGTTTATGATCGCATGGAAAATCGATACGAAGATCATTCAAAAAAAAATCAAAATTGATCCAACCAATCTTGCTCGACCCGAACATCAATGATGGGCTCAAATTGATCAAACGGAAAAGGTTCTTCAAGCCCTGGTAAAAATTGATAAAGCACCCCAAGTTCATAGGGAATAGAGTACTCAATCGATCTTTGGGTGGGATCTTCAAGAAGTGTCATTGAGGTTACAAGAAGAGATTCTTTTCGGTTCTCTTCACGATTCATTTTCTGGCGATCAAATGTATTTTTATGATTAGGGTTTACCATCGATGTTAAAGCGGTGAGGTAAGTCTCGTCCTCGCAACTAAAAAGGGGCGGCATTCGATCAATGGCATAAGGAGCCTGCTGAATGTTTTTACCATTAAAGGTGACATTATGGCTTTGTGATAAAAGGGCCACACCAATAAAACGAGTTATGCCATCAAATGTATCCAGATTGATTCCGGTTTTCTGATCCAGATCAAAAAGTATATTTTGATAATCCTTAGACTCTTTTTTAAAAAGAATCTTATCTTCTTTAAACTGACATTGGGTCGAATATCCCAACTGAATTTGTGAGGCAAATTCAGCAACACCCATTCCTAATTCGTCAAGCTCATCACGATCGAATGTGGATGGAAAGGCGCTAGGATTATTTTTAAGAGTCAGATCAAAAAGTCTTCCTGATACAAGTTCGCTTTCTTTTTGAGAGTCAAAATCCTCCATGAAGCTGCGGTTGCCATAAAGGGGCTCACCATCAATAACCACAAGATTAATATCTTGTGCCTGGGCATAGCGAACAAGATTAGTATGAGGATTTTTGTGTTGTTCGCTCACAACAATCACTGTAGCCATAGACCCTTCCTCAAGGGTGCCCACACCTCTTTCTTGAGAATTTTCATAACCAAAATGTTTAATGATTTTTGCAGGATTTTGGGTCACCATATCAAAAAGATCAGCATCACTGATTTTAATGGAAAAATTATCGATGTAATCCGCGGCCACTTTAAGTTCTTCGAGAACACTTTTTGATCCCGTCGGAGTCCAATCAGAGCCTAAGGCAATTAATACACCTGACTTAAACGCCTCATTGATATCTACCGTTTCGCCGTAAAGAAGAAAATTAGAATAGGGAGACCAAACCAAACCCATATTATTGTCAGCCATAAATTCAAAATCTTCTTTTTCAAGAGCGTTTCCGTGGATGATGTTCATCCCTTCGCGCGCAAGGCCTGCCAGCTTGAGAAGTTTAAACTCTAACCAAGTCGCTGGATCAAAACTGGTCCCTTCTGAGATATGGGTGATAATGGCCGACGCATGAGCTTGATCAAGATAGGCATTTCTCTCTACGATTTCTGTATGGGGCAGATTTCCACTGGATTTTGAAACAAAAAATAAAAGTTCTTTTACATTTTGAACTTTACAAGCGTCAGGCAGGACACTTTTTGCTTCAAGCAACCATTGGATTGAAATCTCATCATCCACCTGGTCGACTACATATTGAGGGAGAGAGGGCTGAAAATTTTCACTTTGGATTTCAGCTTGAGTTTCAGAGCGACCCATGGGGCGCACCACACATTGTGTATTAAAAAAATGTTTTAAAGAATCTTTATAACATTGAAAACTATTTTGGCAGCCCAGTTCATTCATTATGGGCCTGAGTGTGTTCCACAAAAAGCTCCACTTAAAGGGATCAATAATATCACCCACGGATCGAACACGATCTTTTTGCGAAATAAAGGCACTAGGATCTTCGACCGAATGGATAGTAAAGTTTTGATCATAAAGTTTATGACCTTGCAAATAAGTCGTCCCTAGCACCATGGCCTGAAGCTCGGACCAGCGGTAGGCCGCGACTTCACCCAGTAAATTGCGCGACCAAGGATTCATATTTTGGCTCTGAACTTGTTTGTACTCTTCTGATGAAAAACGCCACTCATAACGATTGGCAAATCGGCCCTGGGCCCATGTCCATGTGGGAAGCATGTTTTGTTTGTTATGACCATGAAGATCAATCAGTCCTGGATAGATAATATCAAAATCTAGGGGGGATTTTTTAAGTTCAATGACTTTTGCAGATCGATCATGAAGGGCAGACAAAACTTCGCGGTAATCCAAACCTTGGATAGATCTTATCTCGGTGATGATTCGTTGATCCATGGCTACAAAACCAAGAACGGATTCTGAATCAGAGTACTGAACAGATTTATTATAAAAATCTTTCTTTAAATACTGTCCTGGGATTTGACCAACTAAGATGAGTTCTGCCGCAAATAGAGAACGGGAAAAGAGAATAAAAAAAATAAAAATACACTTTAAAGACATGCCCCCAAAACCCTTTCAAACAGGTTTGGTTTAACATCTTTTGGCCTCAATTTAAGGCAAAAGAGTTTTGTGCTGAAAAATTTTCAAAAATCAGCTTCTTATTTTTATAATTTTAACTTCAGGGGGCGATCAAAATAAGCGGCGTGAAGAAGGTCTGTGCCTAAAGAGACACTTTGCCAACGACTTAAACGAGGAGCAAGGCCGAGCTCAGTCACTTTAAAGTATTGAGTCCAGCTGATTCCATCCCCTAAAATTTGGGGAGACTGAAAAAGATAAATTTTATTAAGTATTTTAAAGTTGAGAGCTTGGCCATAGGCATAAGATCCGCCCTCGATAAAAAGAGAATAGATCCCTTTTTGCACTAGATTTTTGAGAGCCAAATTCCAACCCTGTTCTGAGGCTTCCCAAGGGATGAGGTGGACCAAATTTTTTGACCATTTTTGTCGATGCTCTTCGCGAGTGAGAACAAAAATATTTTTGCTACCATGGGTTTTAAATACATTATGCTCTTTAAAATTCTCGGCCGCCGAACCATTGGCATCAAGAATTACAATTTTATTTTTCTTTTGCCCCTCAAAAGCAGTCCCGCGAAAATCAAGAGTAGGATTATCATATTTTAAAGTGCCCGTGCCAATCAGTGTGGCATCGTAATGGGCACGCAGCCGTCTTGAGTGGAGTCTTGACTCATCACAAGTGATCCACTGACTTTGACCATCACTTAAGGCCATTTTACCATCAAAACTCGTGGCGACTTTAAGAGAAACAAAAGGCAGTCCCGTTTGAATATGAAAAATAAACTGCTCGCAAAGTTCTTTGCAGTCTTGATCGTATTCATCAAAATGACTCACTAATTTTTGGTGGGATCGTAAAATTTCAACCCCTTTGCCAGCCACTAATGGGTTGGGGTCAAGTGTGCCATAAAAAACTTTTCGGATGGGAAGTCGTGAGATAAATTCGGCACAAGAACCGGTTTTGCCTTGGTGAGCGCAAGGTTCAAGGGTCACATAAAGTGTGGCGCCTTTTAGCTTTTGACGATCTTCAATTTGATTAAGAGCATTGATTTCAGCATGGGGTCCACCGAATTTAAGATGGGCATCGGCGGCTAAAAAATTATGATTGGCGTCCACCACAACACAACCCACAACAGGGTTAGGGGACACAAAACCACGGCCCTTCTTAGCCACTTCGATAGCTAAGCGCATGGCTTGATCGGACTTAATGGGATCACCAATTTGATAAATCAAATTTAAAGGACTCCCCGTCTTCTTTGATCTCTCTCGATAGCTTCAAAAAGGGCTTTAAAATTACCTTCGCCAAATCCCCAATGATTTTTTCTTTGGATGAATTCATAAAAGATGGGACCAATTAAATTTTGCGTAAAAATTTGCAAAAGATAGCCCTCTTCATCACCATCCGCCAGGAGGCGAAGCTTTTTAAGGGTATCTAAATCCTCGGTCATATGAGGGACTCTTTCTTGTAAAACATCGTAATAAGTATCCGGAACATCAAGAGTTGGAATAGCGGGTTTGACTTGGCGAACAGACTCACAAATGTCTTCTGTCATGAGTGCAATATGTTGAATGCCAGAACCTTTATATTCATCGATGTACTCTTGAATTTGTGATTTGCTTTCTGTGGGTTCGTTAATGGGAATGGTTATTTTGCCGCAAGGTGAACGCATGGCGCGAGAAAGAAGTCCTGTGGCTGAACCTTTAATATCAAAGAAGCGAATTTCACGAAAGTTAAAAACATTCTCGTAAAACTGGGCCCAGAGATCAAGTTCGCCTTTAGGGACATTGTTGGTCATATGATCAACAAGCAAAAAGCCTTTACCTTTGGGTGTTTTGTTATCTGTGATGTATTCAAAGTCGGCGTCGTAGATGTTACCACGCTCTAAATACTGATCGACAAAATAAACCAGCGAGTCGCCGATGCCATAAATTGTAGGACAATTAAAAGATTTTACTTTTTCATCCTCAAAAGGCTTAGCCCCTCTTTTTACAGCCTCTTGAAAAGCTTTTTTGGCATCAAGCACACGAAAACCTGTGGAGCAAACACAAGGACCATGGGATTTTTGAAATTTTTCGGCAAAGCTACCTGGCTCTTCGTTAAGCAAAAAATTGATATCGTTTTGACGAAAAAGTGTTAATTTTTTGCTTTTATGACGAGCAATCTCTGTCATTCCAAGGTGATTAAACAAGGTTCTAAAAAGGGATGCATCGGGACCTGAGTATTCGATGAATTCCATTCCATCAAGACCCACTGGATTTTCTGTCATATTACTCTCCTTCATTGAAAGAACTCATTTCAAAACATCTTTAGATTGAGTGTCCGTAAAATTACACAATAAAAGAGCATGTGGCTAGTCTTTTACAAAGCTCTTTATACCAGTTCACAGAACAACAGGACCTTAAAAAAACCGAGTGTAATCAATAATCTATGGAACAACGCTTTGACTCTACAGACCTGAGAGGTAAAATTGATTGGATTCATTTGAAATCAAATTTAAAATCTTTTTAACTCAAATTTATTAACTTTAACTAAGGGTCCTTCCATGAATTGGTATATCAAAGTAATGAAAGATTTTATGAAATTCGACGGCCGATCTCGCAGAAAAGAGTATTGGATGTTTGTTTTGTTCAATATTCCAGTTGGTTTCGTTATTGGCCTGGTGGTTGGATTATTTCAATTGTCAGAAATCATTATTTTAATTTACCAACTCATCATCTTTGTGCCTAGTATCGCCGTAGGAATTCGTAGAGTCCATGACTCTAATCATAAGGGCTGGTGGATTTTGTTTCCATTTTATAATTTATATCTCTTAGTTAAACCAGGAGATGCGGGTCCCAATCGATTCGGCCCCGATCCCAAAGAAAGCATTTAAAGTTTCTTATTGAACTTGGGGTTGTAACAAAACTTCTTCGCTTTTTTTTATAAAGAAACTTTTATAAAAAGCAGTGACTATTGGGTCGACTTTAAAACTTTGGGGCGACCATTCGGTCAGATAAAGTCCACTGAGAGATCTTAATCGGCTCAAGGCCACATAACCCTGGCCCGGCTCCCAAAGACCTTTCAGATGAATCACAGCTTGATCAAAGGTTTGACCCTGGGATTTATGGATAGTGGTTGCATAGGCTAAAGCCACGGGAAAGTTGACCACTTCAGCCACAATATGACCATCGGCATCCACCAGTGAAAACGCTGCCTTCATCACCCGGATCACTTTACCATTTGTCAGTTCAATGGTG
>CAYMBT010000009.1:0-2458 GCA_964388755.1 uncultured Pseudobdellovibrionaceae bacterium
TCTTATTACTATGTTTTTTTTAAGGGTCACTCAAATTAAAAAAAAACACGACACCTTGGCTGTGTCGTGTTTGCATTTTTTAGGGTTAGCCATGAATAGGCTCATTGTAAAATTAAATTATTTGATGACCAAAGTTTTCTTAAGAAAAGTTCCTTCGGTTTTAATTTTTTGGGCGTTACCGGCAACAGCTTTTTGCAGTTGATCCAGGGATTTCTCAAGTGCAGTGGTGATCTGCTCGATTTTATTAGAGTCAGTGGATAAAATTTCTTTTTTAATTTTTAAGTAATCATCCCATGTTTGCTCTGTAAGATAGAGGCCTGTCATAAAATCAGCTTTTGCAGCCACTGACTTATCACTGTAATAAGGTTTCAGTGAGCCAAGGATAGCTGGGCGAAGTTTATCGGCCGTGAACTTTTCGTTTTTCATGAAATCCAGAGCCTTTGCAAAAATATCTAAACTTTTTTGCAAATTAGGGTCACGGTAAGTCGTCATAGTAAACAAACCACTGCGACTAAAAGAAGCTCCGCCACCGTAAGCACCAGCTTGTTCGCGTAATTTGGGTGTCATATAGTTATTATTCAAATAACGAGCGTAGACCAACATAGAACCATGGAATTCCATGTGTTTAATAAATGATGATGCCTGTGACACATATTGAACTTCGCCAGGGATAATAAACCCATCAAAACTAGCCTGTTGAGAAAAATCCCAAGCTTGATCTGTAGAGCCTTCTTTAGGAAGACTGTTTTGTAGGCCTGCGACTTCTGTTGTGAGAACCTTTAAGTCATCATTTGAAGCTGTGACTGTGGCAAGATACATTCTTTTTTGATTAAAGATATCTTTCAAAAGCCTTTTTAACTCAGTGGAAAGCGCTTCTGGGTTAATTGTACTTTCAGACATAAAGCTCTCAAAATTGGCGCCAGAGATTTCGTCGTTAAAAGCTCCAAGCTTAGGATAGAAAGCTTTTGTCGCAGCACTGGCAGACAATGATGGCGCACGAGACGAAATACTGCTCGCCATTCCTGTTTTCATTTCATCAATAAGATTGCTCACGCGATCAATAGGGGTAAACTGGCTTTCGGTCATAATTTCTTTAAGAAGAGAAAAAGTTTTCTCGCGATTTTCTAAAAGAAAACTCAAACCAACTTCTAAAGTGGGTTTAAACTTTTGTGGATCTTTACTAGACTGATTGGTGCTCACAGAAAAACCAAGACCACCAATAGATGTATCAATCTGTTTTGATAGATCTTTAAAACCAATGTTTGTGGTATCAGTTTTGCGAATCATTTGTTTAAACAATTCTATATTCTTGAGTCGATCTTGGGATATTCCGCTGAGGTCAAAATATAAATTAATATAGGCAATACCACTGGTGTCTTGTGGATATTGGATCACTTCGGTGCCAGCACTTTTTGTGCTTACATATTCAATGGGCTTTTCGTCATCGTTAATATCAGAAATTTTTAGGGTTGGTGTTTTTTCTAAAATTTCGTCAGATTCTTTGGCAGCAACCCAAGCCTCGTACTCTTTTTGCTCATTGATATAAGCATCAATTGGTTTTTCTTTAAGAGCTTCTTCCACTTGACGATCAAGGCCGGCATTAAATTTTTGCGAAAAATCTGGGTCAGGTTGAAGAATGACCCATCTCTTTTTCGTATTATCCACAAAGTTTTTTTGAAAAAAAGATTTAATATAGTCTTGGCTCGATATGACAGTTCTAAGTTCTTTAAACTGGCTCACAAAATCAAGACTTTCTTTGAGAGGTTCACTTTTATAAGTCCAATTGTCTAGAACCAAAAAAGCCATCTGTAGTCCACGATGTGAACCGTTGCTGTTTTTCTCTTTAAAAGAGAATTCATATTTATTAAGGATTGAATTCAGAAGTTCTGGGTCCATACCTTCTTGGGCTACTTTTTTAAGTTCTTCATCAATCACTTGTTTAATTTTTTCTTGTTGAGTTTTATCGGAGCCTTCAAAGACAAAAGCTAAGCCATTATCATCACCACCAACGTTCATACTGAATGTGGACTGTGCAAGACCTTCTTTAAGTAATCGTAGTTTTACAGGTGAAGCATCATTATCGATAAATGCAGAAACAAGGACATTAAGTGCATTTTCTTCAACAGGGGTCAGCTGACTTCCAATCACAAAACCGTAGGATAAAAAATCTTTTTTAGAACCTTTTTGCCCGGGATAAGTGGCTTCAACCACTGGAGTTGGATAGTCAAAGTTGGTTTGAACAGGGATTGAAGGACTTTTAAAATCAGTGTCACGCTTAAAGTGGCTTAAAAAATCTTTATCTATTGTTTTAAGTGCTTTTTGGTAATCAACATCACCATAAAGATAAATCACAGAGTTTTGTGGGTGGTAATATTTTTTATGGGCTTCGACAATTTGTTCAAAGGTCAGTGTGGCCACTTTTTCGGGTAAACCACCACTTGAGAATGCAAAAGGAGTA
>CAYMBT010000009.1:2468-22671 GCA_964388755.1 uncultured Pseudobdellovibrionaceae bacterium
TTATCTGGAAAAAGTGCTTTAGAGACTTGATACCATAAAGATAGGTAGGGGCTAGAGAAAGCTCCCTTCATTTCGCTCAGAACTATCCCATTGATAGACATTTTTTTTGTATCTGGATTCACTTCGTATCTCCAGCCTTCACGGGTAATGATACGAGGATCTTTAAGAACATTTGGAAAAAACACAGCATCTAAATAAACCGGAAGTAAATTATCAAAATCTTTTTGAGAGCGAGTGACGAAAGGGTAAAGAGTATTCACCGAACTTGTCATAGCGTTTATGAAACTCGCCACAGAAGAATTGGCTAAGTGAAAAAAGTTAGATTTAGAAGGGTAGTTGCGCGAGCCCTCAAGGACGGCGTGTTCAAAAATATGAAATAATCCAGTATCGTCATAAGGTGGGGTTTTAAAACCGGCCATAAAACTAATGGCTTGATCTTTATTTTTAATAAGAACAATCGATGCACCCGATTTTTCGTGCACAAGCTCAACCAGTTCGCTGGATAAAGAATCAATTTTTTCTGTTTTTAAAGTCTTATAGCCTTGAAAGGAATTAAGCTTCGTACAGCTGATGCTGGTGAAAGAAATTATAACAACTAATAGTAACCAATTTTTCATGGAATCTCCTGTGGGCGCACTTGACAACCACAAGACACTGGCAAGATTTTTTTAAGAATCTGTCAAAGCTTTCTTGAGATTGCGGTTCATTCGAGCGACTTTTACCTTCATTGATCTCTGGTATTTTTGCAAAAGATTTCTGGTTTTTTTTGACTCAGTCGCAATAATTCGCGCACTGAACAGTCCCGCATTATAGGCATTATCAATGGCCATGGTGGCAACAGGAACGCCTTTGGGCATTTGAACAATGGATAAAAGTGAATCAAGACCATTGAGGTTCTTCAGCTTGACCGGAACGCCAACGACAGGAAGGGTTGTCAGAGATGCGATCATGCCAGGCAAGTGGGCGGCCCCCCCAGCTCCTGCAATAATGACTTTGACGCCAGTTTTCTCGCACTCAAGGCAAAACTTTTTCATGCGTTCTGGCGTGCGGTGGGCTGAAATCACCTCAACCTTATAAGGGATGTCAAATTCGTCGAGGGCAGAGGCGGCCTGACTCATGATGTTCCAGTCCGAATCACTACCCATAATTATTGCGACAAGAGTTTTCATAGACCCATTTCCCCTCGAATTTTAAGGGCCTTTTTAAGAGCCTGCTCTGGTGTTGAAGCCGTCACAGTCAAATGACCCATTTTACGTCCCTTTTTATTTTCTTTTTTACCGTACCAGTGAAGTCCAGTTTGATTTGAAAGCATAAGCTCTTGGCCCGTGCCAATCAGATTGACCATGGCAAAAGCCTGTTTCATTTTTTGGGGAGGAGGTAGGTCCAAACCAAGAAGAGCCATATTGTGTAAATCAAACTGGCTTAAACCCTCAGTATCGATTGAGTAATGGGCGGTATTATGAACTCGCGGAGCGATTTCATTAACAATGAGTTCTTTTTGAAAAAGAAAAAATTCAATTCCCATAACGCCGACATAATCCAATTTCTCAAGAAGCTTAAAAAACTGCTTAATTATTTTTTTTTCTTTTTTAAGAGAAATGGGACCTTTGACCCAATCACATCGGGCGTCCTTTTGATGGCTTTCTACAAAAGGCAGGTGAGTCAATGTGCCGTTTGAGCTTCGTGCAACAATCACAGCGCACTCTTTTTTAAAAGGTACGAACTGTTCGACGATATAAAGATCATTTTTCCAATTTTGTTTTAAAAATTGATCAAGCTCAGTTTTGTTTTTAATGATGAATGTTCCGTAACCATCGTATCCCATAAAACGTTTTTTGAGGACAAAGGGGTAAGAAAATTCTTTAACATATTCAGAAAGTGAATTTTGGTCGGGGACGTCGCGCCAATCTGAAGTGGCAATTGAATTTTCATCCAGAAGATTTTTTTGCAATTTGCGATCTTGCAATAAGCCCATGATGTCGGGGCGGGGATAAACATTATTTTTTTTATTCATTCCTTTTTTAAGAAGATCGATATCAATAAACTCGCTCTCAAATGTGGTCACAGAAGTTTGATTTAAAAAATCGCTGAGTTTTTTTGTGTCAGAAATTTCGCCCTGCTGCCAATGGCGAACCACTTGGGCAGCGGGATCATCGACATTGGAACTAAAAACATGGGCTTCTAATCCCATCCTTTGAGCGCTTTGACTCAGAAAGCGGGCCAATTGACCGCCACCAAGATAACCTATTTTTTGACCAGGCTTATAGGGCATTTAAAACTGATCCCATCCCCTTGTGTGGGGCAAAAGTTAAAGTCGATTTAAGCGGTTGTTAAAGAGAAGAATTGACATTTTTTTTGCTGCGGGTCAAGTAGTGAACCATGAATATCAAACCTCTGGGTTTTAATCGTCAAGGCTTACCAAGTTCTGTGAATTTTCCTTTGACTATGGCCCCAATGGTTGGCTTAAGCCACTGCGCTTTTCGACAATTGGTCAGAGAGTATTTACCGCAAAATGCAGTGACTCTGTGGCCCAGCGAGATGCTCAACTCTCGTCGTATACCCAGCGAAAACTTAAAATTAGTCCCCGAAACCATGACCATGGGTCACGAGGATTTTTGGATCCCCCAAATTCTAGCCAACGAAGAAGAGAAAATTAAACTCTCTCTTGAAAAACTTTTTCTTCATGGTGCGCAAGGTATAGATATCAACATGGGCTGTCCCGTAAAAAAAGCACTCAAGCACAACTATGGTGTGTCTTTAATGGGAGACAGTGATTACGCAGCGGACGTAGTACGCACAACTGTTCGATACTCTAAGGGACCAGTGGCTGTTAAATTACGGGGTACTGAAGAGTCAAAAAAAGAAGAGTGGCTTAACTTCACTCTTAAACTTGAAAAAGCCGGAGCAAACTGGCTGACTCTGCATCCTAGAACGGCCGCCCAGAAACGCAGAGGTTCTTCTGACTGGAGCCAAATCAAAGAACTCAAAAATCATCTCAGTATTCCAGTGATTGGAAACGGCGATATTCAAATTGCCAGCGACGTCATTCAAATGATCCACGAAACCCATTGCGATATGGTTATGGCAGGTCGTGTGCTGACAGCGCGCCCTTGGCTTTTTTGGCAATTAGGTTATCAGCTCGGCTGGCCCAATCCCCATGGACGAAGCGGTCCGCCGCCCACTTCGCCAGAAGAAGAAGGATTTGAATATGGTCAAAGTCTATTGCGTCTGATTGATCTTATGTCAGAGATCTTTCCGGGCCCCTTAGCCTATCGCAAATTCCTTTTTCATGTGCGCACAGGTTGTGTTTGGCTACCTTTTGGCCATTCACTTTACTCTGAGTTGACATCAGTAAGAACTCTTTCAGATTCTAAAGTCATCGTTCAAAAATTTTTTAATCAAAGTCATTCCATGAGCGAGAAGACCTTCTTACGACAGTAATCTGCACAAAAACTTCTGAGTTTAAAAAAAAATTGCTATGAATGGGTGCCGCTGAAAAAATAATTTTCTATTTTCTATTTTCTATTTTGCGTGTAATAGGGCCTCACAAAGATGATCCATGGTTTGCCGAAGATGGTTTTTAAAATCAATCGGTGTTGTGTTAGAGCAAAGATCTGTGATTCCGCGAAGCTCCAGATAAGGTATATTATTTAATAAGCAAGCGCGCGCACCACCAGCACCCTCCCAAGCGACGGCAAGTGCCTGAGTTTGGTGAAAAATTTCTTGGGCCCTTTTATTGTCAGTGATATCTTCGTCACCACTGGCGATGATGCCAAAATGGGTTTGAAAATGATTGGACTTAAAGTTCCTAAAATTTTCTAAAAGCCTGTGGTCAGCTTTAAATTCTGGGTCTTCCTTTTTAATAAATTTCAAACGGTAATCGTGTTCGATTGTTTTTTCACCAACAACAATATCTAAGGTCTTAAGCTGATGGCCTATCCCCCCCGCACTGCCTACACAAAAGACGGCCGACACATTTTTTAAATCAAAAAGAAGCTTTTGGGTGTGAAGAGCAAACTGAGTTTTACCGTGACCGCCGATGGCAAGCACCCAATTCAATTCAGCGTTTGAATAGGCATCTCGTTGGCCGACTTTTATTTTTTGAAATAAATGACCTCGAGATTCAAGGCTTTGGATCAAGTATTTAAGTTCTAAGCCAAGAGGCGTGAGTATCAGTTTTGGTGACATAGTCAAAAAAATATAGCTGTTTATAAGCCGAGATTCATCTTTTAACTGAAGGGCCTTGTCAATAGATATAGAACGGATGGGCACTGATAAAAGTTAAATAATTATAGTAACTTAGGTGAAGATCCATCGTTGATGTGAGCAGACTTTGGGCAATAAAGTTTAGACACATTTTACATTTTTTCAAAGGGGTAAGAGTTACAGTGGGTAGAGCCTCAGCCTATGATAATATGCCTCTATGATTTTTAGAACCTGTGCTGGAGTTTTGTTTTTAAGTTTCTTATTGATTTTGTCTTCTTGCAGTAGTGATTATTTTCTTGGAAATTCAAGCACTGATATTAACCCCTATGCTTATCCCGAAACTGAAAACTACCCTGACCCGGCCGAAGCCTACAAAGTATTTTCTGAAGCTGAAATTGTTTGCGAGGGCGGTGATTGCCCCCCTGCTATCGGTGGCTTGATGATTTATGATACGAGCCAAATGTATAAAAACTATTACGATGTGGGCGCTTGTTCAGGAACACTGATCGATTCTAACAAAGTTTTAACCAATGCTCACTGTGTGCCCAAAGATATCAGTTTTTCTGGAGCAAATTGTTTTGATCGAATAAAATTTAATTTTCCAGCGACTAAAGATCATGCTTACGAAAGACTTGAATGTGGTCGCGTCATCTCGATTTCAACCCTCAGAGGGTCTGATGGGGCCCAAGTGGATTGGGCTGTTATCGAGACCAAAAATCCATCGCTGAGACCGCCAGCTGAGATTAGCCCAACCCGTGTCGGTGCCTTTGATGAGATGAAGATTTTTAAGATCAATTATGATTTTAAAACTTTCGACAAACAAAAAGGTAAAGTCGTTGCCACAACTTGCAAAGCCAATACACCCCACCTTCTTTCTCGTCAGTTTATTGGTCCCGTGAGTCCAATTATCAACGTCTCTGATTGTGACGACAACATCATTAAAGGAAACTCAGGCTCAGGTATTTTTGATCAAAATATGCAACTTAAAGCCGTACTCTCATTTGGCTATATCATTGACGACTCAGATTATATGATCGAAAGAAGTTTATACCCCAATCTCAAGGGCAATATCGGTGGCGGAACAAGTCTTGTTTGTGTTCGCGAATTTTTAGACGAACCCCAAAGACTCTCGCCCCTTTGTCAGTATCAACGACAAGCTTACAACGAAAATGCTAAGGCCTACACCGACCTTTTGTTTAAAATGTATCATCCTGATTACGAAAAAAATGGTGAAGAAGTTCTCACCTGGAACCGGGCGTCTCTGCCCGAATTGATCAAGTATCACGATGTAGAACCTGCACTTGAAGAGACAGTTTTGCAAGATGTCGCTGCTCAAGATCAGACGTTAATATCACCCATCATAAATTACCCCTTAGATCCGACTGTGGCTGTCAACTCGTCGGCTGTTTCATCGATGAATGATTTTCTGATCAATGCTTATAGAGATTCACTCATGGTTGAACTTCCCAAATGTATCAGTGCTGATGCTCCTGCGTTATTTAAAGCGCGACTTGCCTTTCGTCAGTTTGCAAAAATTGATGTTGATGAAACCACAATTTATGCTGTTCGTGAAAGTGAAGTTAAGCAAAGAGAATTTAGTTTCAGAAAAATGGGAGAGAATTCTTATAGAATGGCTGTCGTGGCTCACTTTTTCTTAGGTCATTGGGCCGATTCGACAGAGTATTTTAAATGGCAAGAAATTTTGGATCAGCCCATTCCAATTTGTCCTTCTGAAAATCTGGAGCAAGAGCCCGAGTCAGGCTATAGCACTGCTGACTTTTTAAAAAAATAGAATTTTTTAAGAGGTTACTTAAAAAATATTATTTCAGTAACGGATCAAGCTCGCCGGCTTCATTAAGTTCGGCCAATTCAGTATAGCCGCCAATCAATTGGTCGTTAATAAAAATTTGCGGCACAGTCATCATGCCCGATTTTTTTTTGAGTTCATTAAAAAGTTCTGGTTTATCATCAACCATTATCTCTTCGAATTTGACCCCTTTTGATTCAAGAAGCTTTTTGGCGCGAACGCAGTAGGGGCAAAATGTTTTAGAGTAGACGGTGACTTGGGCCATTGTAAATTACCTCGTTTCAGTGGCCCAAAAATCCCATAAACACAGTCCAATGGCAAGGTATTGGCTTTCTTTTTTAAGGACCTGGGCTCAAGTGTCGCTTTGTCCTCGACAGCTTCGTGCAGTAAAGATACTTAAATCCTATGGACTGTACCCTTTGCCAGAGCCAAGCGACTTCAATGTATTTGACCGATTCTCAGCGGAATTGGGATTATTATCAGTGTCAAGATTGTGATCTCGTCTTTCGTGATCCCCAAACCTATCTCAATTCACTGACAGAGAAAAGCCGTTACGAAACCCACGAGAATTCCATGGAAAATAAAGGCTATGTCCAATTTCTATCCCCTGTCGTTGAGTCTTTAGTGCCTTTTCTTCATCAAGGTGATTGCGGTTTAGATTATGGATCCGGGCCGGGTCCTATACTTGATATTCTTTTTAAAGAGCAGGGCTATCAAGTTTTTAATTATGATCCTTTTTTTAATAACGACCCACTCGTTCTTAAAAAATCCTTTCAATTTGTCACTTGTACTGAGGCCATAGAGCACTTTTATAAACCCCATGATGATCTTAAAATGATACTTTCTGTTCTCGATACTAAAGGGTATTTAGTACTGATGACAGAGCTCAATTCTGGAAAAGAGACCTTTCATAATTGGTATTATCGTAACGATGAAACCCATGTTTGCTTTCTGAGCCACAAGACTTTGGATTGGATAGCAAAAAATTTAGGGTTAGAACGAATTTTAGATCAAAAAAGACTTTTTATTTTTAGAAAAAAATAAAAACAAAAAATCTATATTAGCGCATCTCAGCTTCATGGTTCTTAGAGAAGGTTAAATGTTCTACGGCGAAATCACCAAAGTGTTTAGCTTGTACGAGCTGAAAACTCTGAGAAAGCTTTCTTGCAGTTTCAATCTGATCTTTATCAAGTTGGTCTGTTTCTATGACAATTAAACGATCGTCATCAGTCATTATCTTGAGATCTCTTAAAAATTCG
This sequence comes from uncultured Pseudobdellovibrionaceae bacterium, assembly GCA_964388755.1. Lineage (GTDB taxonomy): Bacteria > Bdellovibrionota > Bdellovibrionia > Bdellovibrionales > JAGQZY01 > JAGQZY01. Next base: position 9,741 of record CAYMBT010000009.1, read on the forward strand.
GCGGGTCCACCCCCTATATGCTTTTGAACAAATCGAATCAAGTTTCCGGATAGAGTGCTGTCTTCATCTTTTGGAGTAAACAAATCTTGAGCTTCTTTTTGATTAAGAATTTCAACTGTATGGGTAGGCCCGTGAATATTTTCTTTAAATTGCTCGATAAAATTTTTCGCTTTTGCCGAAGGTGCAAAACCAACAATTATGTTTTTAAGCTTTTCCATAAAGTGAACCTCGTTTCGCTGAACGGGATTGTAACAGGATTTGAACAGGATAGAAAGCCGTTCGTACTTGTGTGTGGATATCTACACAGAGACTTCACACAAAAAAAACATGTTCGATTTCTTTTAAAAAGACTCTTGCTTGTTCTATTTTAAATTCTTAGAAAGGAAAATGAGATTATAACAAATTCAGTTTTTTTAAATATAACCTAGTGCATCTGTAATAAATTGGGACTGACTTCTTTATTAGAAATCCTCAAAAATTCAGGATTAAAAAAAGTATGAACCTGTTCTTTGACATTAAAGTAAATTTGTTCACGTTTGATCTGCTCAAAAAGTTGCGCCGACTCTGGGTAGGTTCGAGCCATTAATTTAATCAGCTGTTTAGTGCGATGGAGGGCAAAAGTTTCTCCGCCCTGGATGAAGCTTTTATTCATAAAGTCAGTCACATAGTTTTTAAGTTCCCCAAATGACATCCCCTGGTTTTCAGAGAGTTTAATTTGTCGAGCCAGGTCCGGCCTGGCAATGAGACCACGCCCAATCATAACATCATCACATTGAGAGGCTTTGAGGCAGGCTTTATGATCCTCCGGTGTCCAGATTTCTCCGTTGGCAATCACTGGGATTTTTACTTTATTTTTCATTTCTGCAATAAAATGCCAGTGGGCGGGTGGTCGATAACCCTCTTCTTTTGTACGACCATGGACAGTGAGCCAGTGGGCACCAGCCGCTTCTGCGGCCAGAGCAATTTCATGGCAGCGACTTTTATCAGAAAAGCCAAGACGAACTTTAACTGTCATTGGAATATGTGAAGGCATGGCCGCTCTTACACCACTGGCAATTTGATAGATTCTCTCTGGATTTTTAAGAAGTGCCGAGCCGCCGTCGTGACGATTCACCGTTTTTGCAGGACAGCCAAAGTTGATATCAATACCGAATGCACCAAGCTCACAGGCTCGTTGGGCATTTTCTGGCATTGTTGTTAGGTCACTTCCAAGAATTTGTACGAAGACTGGCGTTCCGCTTTTTGTTTTTGATTGGGTTTTAAGTTCAGGGCAGTAACGATAAAAAACTTTCTCCGGTAAAAGAGTCGAGGTGACCCGTATAAACTCAGTGGTGCAATAATCAATGCCGCCCATTTCTGTTAAAAGTTCGCGGGTGACAGAGTCAACCACACCTTCCATGGGGGCTAAAAGAATTTTCACAAATCTTCCTTTGCCAACGTTCGCACGCAATCAAACTCTTTTTGGGTCACGGGTTGAATTGATAGTCTTTGACCTTTTTTAATCACAAGCATTTCTTGAAGAGCATTGTGAGTTTTAAGTTCGTTCAGTGTCACAAGGCGATTAAAATTCTCTACAAATTCAACTTCAACACAAAACCAGCGCGGCTCTTTGGTGGTAGCTTTGGGGTCATAGTATTCGCTTTGAGGATCAAACTGGGTCGGGTCGGGCTGAGCTAATTTTGATATTTTTGCGATTCCGGCAACCCCCGGCGGGGTGGCATTAGAGTGGTAAAAAAGCACCATGTCGCCCAACTTCATATCTTTGACCATAAAATTGCGGGCTTGATAGTTTCTGACCCCATCCCAAAGGCTGCGCTTCTTTTTTTTAAGATCGTTGATCGAGAACACATCAGGTTCAGATTTCATGAGCCAAAATTGAGCCATAGGGTGTCAGGCCTCCTGTATTTTAATGCTACGTGTATAACCTCGTCTGTCATAGAAGACAAGGCTGGGATTGACTTCAACGGCCTGTAAAGAAAGAATACTCAAGATTAAACAAACAATTTTTCAACGGGAGTTCTATGAAACAAATTTACGTCTTTTTAGTGTCATTTGTTTTTCTTTCCACGGCCTCGGCTTATTTTGTTGTGAGCCCCAATATCTCTTATCAAAGCACAAAATTCACCCAAACTGATCCAGCGGCTGCTGACAGTGATGGCAGTGAAACTTTAATCGATGCTCGCTTTGGTTACGTTTTACCAACAGGTCTCTATCTGGGTGGTATGTACGCCCACTCCAGTTTTGATGATGGAAATTCAACCAGTGGTTTTTTAGCGGGACCGACCGTGGGTTACTACTCTATGATCGGATTCTACGCGATGTTGAGCTATCATATTTTAGGTGAAATTGAACAGGGTGCTGGTCAAAAATACACGGGTGGCAAAGGTCCACAAGTTGATGTGGGTTGGGTGTTCCCTTTAAGTTCTTATTTTTCTTTAGGGCCACAGATCACTTGGAGAAGTGTAGAGTTTGATAAACTTGAAGGTAATGGTGCCTCTGTGAATGCTGATCCTAAAATTGATACGATCAGACCTTATCTTTCTCTTTGGTTTATGTTCTAAAATAAAATACATAAATTTATATATCTTCAAAAGGGACTCATCAAAGTCCCTTTTTTAATTCCTGTTTTTGACCAAATCTTTTTCTGAGCGCGGCGTGAGATGATTTATGGATATTGAGTCTTTACCCCTTGAAGTGTTAGTGTCACAAAAAATCATTCAATTTTAAAAGAGTGTCTTAAAGTTCAGTCTTTACACTTATCCCAATGAGGTTCAAAAAAATGGCTTTTCGTATTGAAAAAGATTCTATGGGTGAAATTCAAGTTCCAGAAGATAAGTTTTGGGGGGCGCAAACCCAAAGGTCGATCGAGAATTTTAAAATAGGTTTTGACCGTTTTCCCCGCGAGATGATTAGAGCCCTTGGGATTTTAAAAAAGTCAGCCGCTCGTGCCAATCTTGATCTTGGTCTTTTGGATAAAGAAAAATCAAATATGATACAAAAAGCAGCTGACAAAGTGATCTCTGGTGAATTGGATGAACACTTTCCGCTGGTCGTATGGCAGACTGGTAGTGGAACTCAAACCAACATGAATGCCAATGAAGTGATTGCTAATTATGGAAACTATTTAAAAAATGGTCATTTGAAAGAAAAATGGATTCATCCCAACGACGATGTCAATAAAGCACAATCGTCAAACGACACCTTTCCAACTGCGATGCATATTGCTGTGGCCGAGCAGGTTTATCATCGACTGATCCCTGTATTAACAAAACTTCAGTCTGAACTCGCAAAAAAACAAAATGAATTTAAATCTATTGTGAAGATTGGGCGAACCCATTTTATGGACGCCACACCTCTGACCCTTGGACAAGAATTCTCTGGTTACGTGACCCAAGTTGAAATGGGAGTTAAAAGATTAAAAACAGCGCTGATCAATGTTTACCCCCTCGCTTTAGGCGGAACTGCTGTTGGTACTGGCTTAAATACCCATAAAGATTTTGCACAAAAAGCCGCCGCGGCCATTGCCCAAGAAACAAACCTCCCATTTATAAGTGCTCCCAATAAATTTGAAGCCCTAGCGGCCCATGATGCCTTGGTTGAAATGAGTGGGGCTTTAAAAACTGTTGCAGTGAGCTTGATGAAAATTGCAAATGACGTTCGCATGCTGGGCAGTGGACCCCGCTGCGGAATTGGCGAGCTTAATTTACCAGCCAATGAGCCCGGAAGCTCGATCATGCCAGGTAAAGTCAATCCCACGCAAAGTGAGGCTTTGACCATGGTTTGTGCCCAAGTGATGGGTAATGATGTGGCTGTCACCATTGGCGGAGCCACGGGTCACTTTGAACTCAATGTCTTTAAGCCACTGATTGTTTTTAATATTCTTAATTCAACTCGTTTACTGGCCGATGCCGCAGAAAGCTTTGCTGAAAATTGCATCGCAGGAGTAGAGGCCAATAAAGAACAGATTAAAAAGCATCTTGAAAATTCTTTGATGCTTGTCACGGCCCTTAACCCTCATGTGGGGTACGACAATGCCGCTAAGATTGCAAAAAATGCCCACGAAAAAAATATCACTCTTAAAGAATCCGCCCTTGAACTTGGACTTTTGACAGAGAAAAAATTCGACGAGGTTGTTAAACCCGAAAACATGATCGGACCTCTGAACTAAATGAACATATGTGTATTCTGCAGCTCTAAAGCTAATCTTTCTCAAAGCACGTTTGATCAGGCACTTCTTTTTGCCGAAAAATTGGCTTTGGGAGGTCACACACTTGTTTATGGTGGAGCCTCAAGGGGTCTTATGGGTTACTTTGCCGATCAAGTGATGGCTAAAGGAGCAAAAGTGATCGGCGTCATGCCAGAGAGTGTTTTTGATCACGAAATTGCTCACACCGGACTGACGCAACTCATTTACACTCAAGATATGTTGGATCGAAAAAAAAAGATGATGGAACTTTCGGACGCTTTTGTGGTGTTCCCCGGTGGAATAGGAACCATGGATGAAGCCATCGAGGTGATCACCTGGAAAACGGTTTATCATTTTAAAAAACCAATTGTCTTTTTTAACTGGGAAAACTTTTGGGATCCGTTTTTTGTGATGCTTAAAAATTTTGAAAAAACAGGACTCTTCTACCCCGAAACAATGATGTCTTTTAAGGCCGTCGGTCGTATCGATGAAATATTTGGAGAAATCAATGCTTGAAAACAATCCACGTCTTTCTTGGCTCAAAAATCCTGATATTCGCCCCTATGTTTTTGTCAGAGAAGACAATCGAATTAAAAACCCAGGTCAGCTGCATAAGTTGGATTGGTTCAAAAATAAGGCGCCAGTTTATATCAATCCCCTAGAGATGGATCAGGTTTCTTTTGGTAATCAGATCCTTCAGATGGAGTCCCAAGCTTTTGGACCATCTAATATGGCCATGCCCCGCTGGGTTTTTTTTGATTGTGCTGTCACCCCGGGTTTTGTGGCCGGTTTTGCCATTCGAACAAAGTCTCTTGATCCCAAAGTGAGAGCGATTCTCAATCTTCAAGACACCCACGAGTGGACACCCTTAAGCTTATTTATCATTATTCCAACCATGTCCAGAGAGGGCGAATGGGTGGCTCATAACCTATGCACGGCCAATGCACTTTTACCCAAAGAGCTTGGATTTTATGGACTTGGATTTCTTTCGAAAGCTTTTGGCTTATGGTACGCCAACGTCAACATATGCTGTGGTTTTACCCAATGGGGTAATGCTGCAATTAAACTTCATGCCTACTATGGGCCTTTTCAGGTTTTAACTTCCTATACACCACTTCATTCTTACTCGAATACACTGACCTATCGGGTGAAGGTGAACGCTGAGATGTGGTCCCATTTTTTTACCAAAGAGCCTATTGAAAATTTTGAAGATGAATTTAAAGATTCCGGACTTTTGGTGAACCCCAAAGACGACAAAAGTCTGATTAGTCTTCAGCGAGCTCTAGAAAAAGGCGATGGACCCTACTTTCTTCGCCCACAAGAGGTCTTAAGTAAAGCCGTAGGCGATCCACTGAGTCTGTATTTACCAAGAAAGTAAGTTTTATTGGACCTTTAAAGCATTGGCTGTTAATGTCTATCAATGGAATCACTACCGTCTGTCGCAAAAAATTTCTTCTATAATTGTACTAAATGTGGAACCGATCGTTATCATCGAGTTCTTGCCCATCTTTCTGACACTGAAGCTCGGCTTGAGTGTGAAGTTTGCGGTTCAAAAAAGAAGTATAGTATCGCTGTTAAAAAAGCCAAAACCACTCGTAAAGCAGCTGGTAAAACCACTAAAAAATCTTCTACACCTCGAGGTCACGCCGAAACCTATCGTCAGTTGATCGAGAATGTTTCTAACTTTACCCATCAGCCTTATTCATTAACAGGATCTTTTGCTGTTAACACTTTGATTTCACATCCCAACTTTGGAGAGGGTGTTGTCGTAACATCATCTATCAATAGAATTGAAGTTTGTTTTGAAGATGGTGTTAAAACACTTCTTCATAAAAAGACTCAATGATTTTTTTTATATTACTGGTTCTTGGTTTTCTCACATCCCTTGTTTCTGTTTTTTTAGGCCCTGGTGGCGGAATCATTATGATTCCTCTTTTACCACTGGTGGGTGGCTTGACCGTCCATGAGGCTGTGGCCACAAGTCTTGTCACAATTTTTTGTGTGGTCAGTGATAACGCCTATCGATTTTCAAAGAACTCTTTAGTTCGTTGGCCCGTAGTCGGGCTTATGGGCCCTCTGGCTATTCCATCAGCTATTATTGCAGCCCTTGTTGCACCTTCAGTGGATGAAAGATTGATATTAACTGTCTTTTTAACTCTTCTGATTTTTGTGGCACTCAGAACTCTGCTCAGTGCTTTTTTAAACAGAGACTATGAAGTTTCTGATAACTTCACTTTTTCACAAAAAGTTTTTTTACCCATGGGTGGACTTTTAGCAGGCACAACTTCGGGATTCACTGGGGTGGGGGCTGGGATTATTCTTGCACCTCTTATGATTTTTTTAAAAGTGGTTCGCCCCGAACAACTTGTGCCCACGGCCAATGCCACAATGATGTGCACAACATTTGCAGGCTCTTTGACATATATTTATAACGGAGAGTTAGTGAAGTGGAATCAGTGGGGATTGATTCGATGGGACGTTGCCCTTGTCATTTTTATGGTTTCGTCATTTTTTAGCTCTTATTTTAGGCCCCATCAAAATAAATTGCCATTAAGGATGAAGTCGATATTATTGTTTCTGCTTTTAGTTTTGCTGATACTTAGAATTGCCTCACAACTGTACAGCTAACTTTTAAAACCTCAAATAAAGACGAGACATGATTTTTAATATTGAAAATTTAAATGCCGAACAAAAACAAGCCGTAGCCCATGGGGCAGGACCTTTACTTATTCTTGCCGGAGCGGGATCAGGTAAGACACGTGTCTTAGTTTCTCGGGTGGCTCGCCTCATTGCTGAAGGTCAGTCAACTCCACCTGGCATTTGTGTGCTGACATTTACCAATAAATCGGCCCTTGAACTTAAACATCGAGTGAAAGATCAAATTGGAAAAAATATTAAAAGTCTTTGGGCCGGTACATTTCATTCGTTTGGGCTGCAAATCTTAAGAAAGTATCACAAAAAATTAAAACTCAACCCACAGTTTCATGTGGCAGACACTTCGGACTGCCAAGCTATTATTAAAGACTTACTGATCACCATACAAAACACCGGTAAAAATAGTTTTTTAACGGATAAGCTTCTTAACATCATGATGGAGTACAAAAATAATCCCCATAAAACTCAAATCGAAGAAGAGGATTATTTAGCGGTCGCTAAAGTTCTTTTACCAAAATATGAGAGCCGTAAAAGAGCCCTTGGTGTGGTTGATTTTGAAGATCTACTTTCTTTACCTGTTGAACTTTTTAAAAATCATCCAGAGATCCTCACTAAAGTACAAGGGGTATTTGATTATTTTATGGTGGATGAGTTTCAGGACACTAATGATGTGCAAATGAAACTTCTAACAATGCTTGTGTCACATAATCAAAATCTTGTGGTGGTGGGTGATGACGATCAAGCCATTTATGGTTGGCGTGGGGCCCAGGTTAAAAATATTTTACAGTTTCCAAAAATGTTTGATAACTGTGAAGTGATTCAGCTGAATCGTAATTACCGGTCTATTTTACCTATCCTCAGCCTTGCCAATAACGTGATCGTGAACAATAAAGATCGTCACGGTAAAGTTTTAAAAGCTCAGATGCAAAAAGATGAAGAGCTAAAACCAGAAGTCTTTGTCTTTGAAAACGATCAAGAAGAAGTAGAACGTGTGACCCAACTGATCGAAGAGTTTCATGCCAGTGGAAGAAGTTACTCTGAAATGGCCGTCCTTTATCGATCCAATGGTCAGGGTGGTTTTTTAGAAACCGAACTCAGGCAAGCTCGCATTCCCTATACTATTTCTGGCGGCACAGCTTTTTTTGATCGAAAAGAAGTCAAAGACATGCTGTCTTATTTAATCTGTTTATTTATGCCAAAAGAAGTGAGCCTTCGCAGAATCATCAACGTGCCCCACCGAGGTGTGGGGGACGAGACTCTGGCTAAAATCGAAGACTTTATGAGTGTTCGCGAAGAGTCTTTAAGCTTTTTAAAAGCTTTGCAAAGAGTCGATCATTTTGAGTTTCTCACCCAAGGCGGGCGCGAAGGGATCAGACAGTTTTTGAATGATCTCGAGATGCTGAGAAAAGATTTTTTGTCTCCCCAGAGCGTTGATTGGGAAAGACGACTGGTCAAATACTTTCACGATATTGGTTACAGAAAATATCTAGCCAAGTTTTCTAAAAATGAAGAGGCTCTGAGTCGTCGTTGGATGTCGGTCGAGATCTTTGCGCGAGTGTTTAATAACTTTATGAATAAAAAAAATCATAAACAAAAAGGCTTGCAAGAATTTATTGATATGATGGTGTTAAGAGACATTGACGACAACACCGACAATGAAAAAAAAGATCAAATGCAACTGATGACCATGCATGCAGCAAAAGGTTTAGAGTTTCCCATAGTATTTATGATCGGGATCGAAGAAGACCTTATACCCCACCATCGTTTGGGATCTGATATCAGCGAAGAACGTAGGCTTTTTTACGTCGGGGTGACTCGCGCCCAAGAGAGACTCATCCTTTCACACTGTCGAATGAGAAAAAAGTACGGTCAGCTGCGCGAAGTGATCCCCTCACGCTTTTTGCAAGAGATTAACCCTGAATTTTACACCCACTACCCAGCTGGCTTTAGACCGGTCAACGAGAACAAAAGAGTGTCAATGCTTGAAGAGCTTCAATCAAAACTCGCTCTTTCTATGGAAAAACAAAAGATCACTTTGAAGTAAAATCCCTAAAAACCTTGTCACAGCAAGACCTTTTAGGTTAAAACCAGGGCTGTGAGAGTCCAACGTATCAAAGAAAAATTAACTTTAGAACTTAAGCTTAATCAAAACGATATTTTTGAGATCACCGACGAGAGCCATCTTCATGCCGGTCGCAAAGGTCAAGAAAGTCATTTTAAAGTTTTTATTGTGAGTGATGTATTTTTAAACTTAAGCCGCATTCAAAGACAAAGGCTTGTGAACGAAATTTTAGGCCCAGAATTTAACCAGGGTCTCCATGCTTTGACGTTAAGACTCAATACCCTTGATGAACACCAAAAAACTCAGGAGAGTGTTTTTTCATCCCCCGATTGTCAGGGTGGCAAAAAAATCTAAGCACTGTCTTTTTATCAGCACACGTATCTTTTGATTCATATTCTTGAGCCTATAAAAAGATAAAACCTGATTGTCGAAAAAAATAAAAGAAACTAGAGTTGTTTCTTACAGGGGTCAAAGGACTCATCCTCTGGCGTATGATGCATATTTTCAAATTCATTGAGCTGGTCCCTGAGTTCTCTAAGCAGGTTTTTAGCCTTCTCTTGCACAGGAGTTGGACTGGAAGCTTGCTCTCCGGTGGGCTTATTGGTAATGCTATCCCATTGCTCAAGAGCTGAATCCAGTTCATTGAGGGTGTTTTTTAAACGTAGGGTCTGACTTTTCTTATTCGACATAAGCCTTACGATCGTAGGAACATTTTTTTAATAAGACAAGATAAATTTAAAATCAAAAAATGGGCACAGCTTTTAAGCTCTTTGAAGATTTAAAAACGTAAGGAGACGGGATGTCAGAAGAAATTATATATACGATGAAAGGTGTTTCTAAGGTTTATCCACCCAACAAGTATGTTTTAAAAGACATCTATCTCTCTTATTTTTATGGCGCAAAAATTGGTGTGCTTGGTCTTAACGGAAGCGGAAAATCCAGTCTGTTGAAAATTATGGCAGGACTTGATCAAGATTTTTTAGGTGAATCCTTTCCTGCACGAGATTTTAAATTAGGCTTTTTACAGCAAGAGCCAGAACTTGATCCCGAAAAAACAGTGAAAGAAGTTGTGCTCGAAGGTGTTGGACAGTTGGCTGATGATTTAAAGCAGTTTAACGAAATCAGCATGAAAATGTGTGAAGAAAATATCACCGACAGCGAGATGGAAAAGCTGATTGAAAAACAAGGCCAAATCCAAGAGAGAATCGAAGCCCAAGATGGTTGGGAGCTGGATTCAAAACTCGAGCAAGCTATGGACTCTCTCCGCTGTCCCCCTGAAGACTCCATCGTAAAAAATCTATCGGGTGGAGAAAAAAGAAGGGTGGCTTTGTGCCGATTACTTCTTTCTAATCCTGACATTTTACTTCTCGATGAGCCAACAAATCATATGGATGCAGAAAGTGTGGCTTGGCTTGAGCATTATTTGCATCAGTTTCCGGGCACTGTTATCGCCGTAACCCATGATCGTTATTTCTTAGACAATGTCGCCGGATGGATTCTTGAACTTGATCGTGGTGAAGGCATTCCTTGGAAAGGCAATTACACTTCTTGGCTTGAACAAAAAGAAAAGAAAATGGCCGTCGAAGAAAAACAAGAAAGCAAGCGCAGTAAAACTTTAGAGCGAGAATTAGAGTGGGTGAGACAGGGCTCAAAAGGCAGACATTCAAAATCCAAAGCTCGTATTGAAGCCTATGAAAATTTACTTAAAGATCCCACACCTGAAAAATTACAAGATATGCAGATTTATATCCCTGCCGGTCCAAGGCTTGGAAACACAGTCATCGAAGGTCGTAATATCACCAAAGCTTTTGGCGACAATTTATTGATCGATAATTTTAGTTTTAATTTACCGCGCGGTGGAATTGTTGGGATTATTGGACCCAACGGTGCCGGTAAAACCACACTCTTTAAAATGATGTGTGGACTTGAAAAACCAGACTCAGGCGAAATTATGATCGGTGAAACCGTGAAGCTTGCCTATGTCGACCAAGACCGCGCCACTTTAAATCCCAATAAAACCATTTGGGAGGAGATCAGTGGTGGACACGAATCCATCATGGTCGGTAACCGCGAAATGAATTCAAGAGCCTATGTGTCTCGTTTTAATTTTAACGGTGGAGATCAGCAAAAGAAAACTGGAGTCTTATCCGGTGGCGAGAGAAATCGCGTGAACATGGCCAAAGTTCTTCTTTCTGGCGGAAACGTTTTACTGCTGGATGAGCCAACCAATGATCTTGATGTGAACACCATGCGTGCCCTTGAAGAAGCCATTCTTGATTTTGGAGGTTCAGTGGTTTGTATCAGCCATGATCGCTGGTTTCTTGATCGAATTTGTACCCACATCATGGCCTTTGAAAACGATTCCCAGGTGAACTTCTTTCAAGGAAACTATACCGAGTGGGAAGAGGATTATAAAAAGCGCATGGGGCTTGATACGCTGACTCCGCGTCGAATCAGGTACAGAAAACTAAAAAACTAATAACGTTATTTACAGTATTGGTCAAAGACACTCAAACTAGCACTTGTGATGGCATCTTCAATTATTGAAATCGAGTAGCTCTTTTGAGCAGAATCAATATTGCCATCAAATTTAAAATAGAGATCTCGATCAATGCCATCAATCAGCTCGCTGACTTCTTGTAAGCTTTGGGTTCTCAGGTCACGATTAAAAGGGTGAATAAGATCAATAAATCCACCAAAGGCTGCTGTTGCTATAAGGGCCCAGCCAGTGCCCCGTACAAAGCGTCGAGTGTTTCGACCCCATCTTGTTTGTGGAACATGTTTTCTGGCGTAGTACTCAAGGCCAAAACCAAGACCTGCCGATACAAGTCCATTCAGATTATCTAAAGTGGCTTCAGTGACAAAGTCGATACCCACTTTTCCTAGGGCTTCATTGAGTTCAAATTCAATGGCTTTAGTCAGCTCATAAGCTAAAGAAAGATCACCCGTTTCGTCACCTAAGAGGGGCATCCAGACGGGACTGAGGGTGCGACAAGATTCAGGGTCCCAGTCATCGGCATTTTCTATTTTAAAAACGGATGGCTCATAACATTTAAGTAAATTAAAAACCGGTGTTTGGTCAGTCGGTGATAAAGCCAAAGCCATTCGAATGGATTCTTTATGAACCGTCGAGAAAAAAAGAGTTTTGAGTTCAACATCAGAATTTGAGACTAAAAGATCTTCGGTGGGAAGGCAGGCTAATGTTTGAACCGTAAATAGAGATATGAAAAGACCAAGGATTAATTTCTTTAAAAACAAAGTATCACCTCTAAGGCATGGTTTTAAAATTTATCTTTTTAAGAGTTATAAAAATAAGCTCTTAATCTTTGTTTTTAAAGGTTTTTGTGCGGCTTTGTAATAAGGGTAGGGCTGTTAATAAACCTGAGATTTCAGTAATTTAACTGCCCCAAGTTCAATTCACAGGGGGAATTATATTTTTTTAACAACTCCTGAGGGGATAAAACAGGGTATTGAGCTTGATCAAGACTGTTTTTAAACTCTAAAAAAGTGATGTCAGCTGAATCAGTGGGTTTTCTGATTTGAAAACTCATTTCATTGATTTGCTCTGATCCCCACATCTGATTCAGATAATGATCAAGGGTCAGCATCTGAGGTTGTTTTTTAAAATCCAAATCCATAACAATTCCGTCTTGAGTGACAAGAAACACATGAAACTTCCAACCTTGTGTGTGAGAGCGTGAAGCCAAGGGGTTTAAATGTTTTAACCCAGAACTATTATAAGTGTAGACAATAGAATACTCTCGATCTGACAGTAATCCCAAATCTTTTATTTTTTGAGATAGATTCTTTGAGTTTCTTGAACACCAGTCATTCATATAAAAGTTCATATGATAGGTGTGGAAGTAGGTGGCAAAAACAGGGAAAAGTCGATTAGCAGTCTGATCACATTTCTTTTGACCCTGAAAAGGTTCGGGTATCAGTAGTTTTTGACATTGATCACTGGTAAAAAAATCACTTCTTTTTTTAGAGTCATTGGCCATGATATTTTCAAGGCCTGAGTGATCATG
>CAYMBT010000009.1:22681-26968 GCA_964388755.1 uncultured Pseudobdellovibrionaceae bacterium
ATGAACATCTTTTAAAAGAATATGACCTAGTTCATGGGCTTCTTCAGAGAATAAATTGGATTGATCTTTTTTTCTTCGTTGAGCCGAATGATAGGGGTACCAAGCCGTGTTGTGAATATGTTGGGGAATATCCGGAGTGGGGTAGACAGCCAAAGGGACTGAGCCTCCGTAAGTGAAAGGTTCAAGATAATCGTCGAAATAAAAAAAATCGATGGGTGTGACTTTCAACGACTTGCGAGCAGCTTCGCTCATTCCATCGTAGTAGGGGCTCATCGGCATGATCAGTTCGTCGGTTCTTAGCTTTGGCTCTGACGGTGTCCATTTGTGAAAGTAAACTCTTTGAATCTCTAAATGACAGGTTTTTAGAACAACGTTAGCTTTTCTGAGTCGGGTTTCAATTTCGGCCTTCGTCCAAAGACTATTGATCGCGACATAGACCGATAGTTCTATGGGTCTGAGTTGTGTCGAAGAATCAGACAGAAGCCTAATTTCGTCAGTGGCCATCTCTTGTGCAGAGAAGAGAAGGTTTATAATGCTCAATAAGAAGAAAAAAACCATAGACCCCAAAGGTTTTGCAATTAATGATCCCAATATGCAGATTTATATTTTGGGCCGATCCTTGGCAGAAAAGACCTATAAACCACTCTGTTTTTAAAAAAAAGGAATTTTTTGTTTCTTGAGACTAATTGTTAAGTTTGCTCGGATTTTGAAAGAAAGACTTGTTCAAGGACCCGAAAACTCTTTTGCAGAATCGAAAATGATTCATGGTCAAACTTTTGTGGATTCAGGTCGGGATGTCGGTTTTTAAGAAGTTTACGATACTCTTTCTTGACTAAGGATAATGTGAAACTTGACTCAGGGATCTGAGCCCCTAGACGGATAAGATCCTTAAAGGCTGATTGTTCTTTTGCGTTCATTTGGTCAAAAGAAAGCTCCATAGAATTCTTTTTGAGTATGGGTTTCTCGCTGGCCGGTGACTGAGCCACAACCGGTTTTCTTTTGATGGGGTAGGCCTGAGTGAGTGGTTTTTCTGTGCTGATTTTTCTTTGCCACTGAAGTTCAAAAGGGTTGATGAAGACTGTTTTTGGTTCGCTAAAAAAGGTTGTTTGTGAACTTTTTAGGTCAGAAATGGGTGGGTTAAAGGGGGTGACTCCCATTTTTTCTTTTAAGATTTGCTCAAAATCTCGCCCTTTAGCCATACTTTCTTATCGGATGATGCGGTTTTTCCTTAATAGGAATAATTTGCCTTTTTCCCACTGTGGAGGGGTTATTTTTGCCGACTTTTAAGAAGAGCGAGAAAACTTAAAACTCAATACTGTATTGGTGTTGCTGTTCAATTTATGAGTCTAAGAGTGCGCTTGGTTTTGCGGGTGCGATGCCTGCTCAATGATAGAAAAAAGCATCGCCTTCGAGGGGAAAAAACAAAAAAAAATAAAGAGCCCATAGTTTTTGTTGACTCACTGACAACTTATCTATGAACTGTATGAGAAGTAACAAACACTAACTAACCATTTAGCAATGGGGGATTCCATGGCAAAAAAGAAAGCCGCTAAGAAGAAAGTAACAAAAAAGAAAACCGCTAAAAAACCAGCTGCAAAAAAAGCAAAAAAACCAGCTGCTAAAAAAGCGAAAAAAAGCACTAAAGCTAAAGCCGCCAAAAAAACGACTAAAGCTAAAGCCGCTAAAAAAACAACTAAAACAAAAACAAAACGTAAGCCAAATGCTGCTTTCATGAAGCCTTTGACTCCAAGTTCTGATCTTGCTGCTGTTGTTGGCACTAGTCCGCTTCCAAGAACTCAAGTTGTAAAAAGTCTTTGGGCTTATATCAAAAAACACGGTCTTCAAGACGCTAAAAACAGAAGAAACATCAATGCTGATGCCAATCTGAAAAAAGTTTTTGGTAAAAACCAAGTTTCTATGTTTGAAATGACAAAACTTGTCAGCAAACATCTTAAATAAGGTTCATAACCTCTAGAGATTTTATATATAAATCTTTAATTCAAAGGAGCCCCTAGAGGCTCCTTTGTTATTTTTAGGGGCTAAAAGACCTAAAAAACACCCCAAACACTTGATTTTTACTCTCTTTAGCCGCAGATTACACAATCATGACGGTAAAAACAGCCAGCGACATTAAAGCCATGGAAAAGGTCTGCAGACTCGCAGCCGAGACTCTTCAATATGTCTCTCAGTTTGTAAAACCAGGTATTACCACCAATGAACTTGATAAAATTGTTTATGACTACACCCTGACCCACGACGCAAAGCCTGCACCCCTGAATTACCTGGGTTATCCCAAATCCATTTGCACGTCTGTGAATCACTGTATCTGTCATGGCTTGCCTGACGATACCCCGCTGAAAGTGGGGGATATCGTCAATGTTGATGTGACGACTTACAAGTATGGCTTTCATGGTGACACTTCTAGAACCTACTTTGTGGGCGAGGTCTCTGAGCGTGCTAAAAACATTACGGAGGCCGCTGAGGCCGCCATGTACAAAGGTATAGAAGCCATCACTCCCAACGGAACAGTGGGTGATATTGGTTTTGCTATTAATAAGTTTGTGACCCGTAAAGGCTATCACGTGGTTAAAGAGATTGGTGGGCACGGCATTGGACGGGAGTTCCATGAGGCACCCTTTGTCCCATCTTTTGGTAACAAAGGTAAAGGCGATCGTCTGATCCCTTTTGGGGCCATCACTGTTGAACCCATGATCAACGAAACGGCCTTGCCTATCGTTGAGTTTCCTATTCCCAACTCTCAGCACAGTTACTACGAGACTAAAGATAAATCCTTATCAGCCCAATTTGAACATACGATCCTGATCACCGATGTCGGATACGAGATTCTGACTCAGCTCTAGTCACCACGTCCCATGCCCCTTTTATCTCAATAAAAAAGCCTTATAAGCTTATTAATTTACGTCGAATTTAGACCCATTTAACGACTTGCTGGGGTTGAGGTTAAGAGTATATAAGACCTGAGTAAAATACTTGACCATGGAAAGCTAAGCTGTTTGACTTGGTTTTTTAAAAAGACAATCTATGAGGTGAAAATATGATAGGAGAAATGATGACCCAAACTATGAGCACTCCCAAAACAAAAACTGGTGCTGCTGACTTTCGTGTGTGTAAAGCGGCCATGGAAGACCCCAAAGTTTTCGAAGAATTAGCTCGTTGGGGACGCGAAGAAATCAAAATTGCAGAACAAGAAATGCCAGGCCTTATGGCTGTTCGTAAAGAGTTCGGTCCGACTCAACCTCTGAAAGGTGCCAGAATCACCGGCTGCCTTCATATGACTATTCAAACGGCTGTTCTTATCGAGACTTTAACCCACTTAGGTGCTGAGGTTCGTTGGTCATCTTGCAATATCTTTTCAACACAAGATCATGCTGCTGTGGCCGTGGCTGCTGCCGGAATCCCTGTTTTTGCTTGGAAAGGTGAAACTGAGCCTGAGTACGAATGGTGTGTTGAACAAAGTGTTGATGGTTGGGGAGAAGAAGGTTTTAACCTGATTCTTGATGATGGTGGTGATTTAACAAATCTTATGCACACTCCAAAGTATGCCAAGATGATGGAAAAAGTGATTGGTATCTCTGAAGAAACCACAACCGGTGTTCATAACCTTGAGAAAATGCTTAAAAAAGGTCTTCTTAAAGTGCCTGCCATTAACGTTAACGACTCGGTTACAAAATCAAAATTTGACAATCTTTATGGCTGTCGTGAGTCTTTAGCTGACGGTATCAAACGCGCCACTGATGTTATGCTGGCTGGTAAAGTTGTTGTCGTTGCTGGATACGGCGATGTTGGTAAGGGTTCTGCCCATTCTTTGAAAAGCTACGGTTCTCGCGTGATCATCACTGAGATCGATCCCATTTGCGCCCTTCAGGCTGCAATGGAAGGTTTTGAAGTGAACACTATGGATGCTGTGGCCGATAAAGCAGACATCTTTGTCACCGCTACGGGTTGCTGCGATATCATCACTGAGAAGCATTTTAGCAAAATGAAAAACGGTGCCATCGTTTGTAACATTGGTCACTTTGATATCGAAATCGATATGGCTTGGCTGACTGCTAATTCAGAAATGAGAGAAATTAAACCTCAAGTTGACATCCACCGCATGAAAAACGGCAACGAGATCATCGTTCTTGCAAAAGGTCGTTTAGTGAATTTAGGTTGTGCCACTGGTCACCCGTCTTTTGTGATGAGTAACTCGTTCACAAACCAAGTTCTTGCTCAAATGGATCTTTTTCAGAACCGTACAAAATACCAAGATGTTGGTGTTTATAT
>CAYMBT010000010.1:0-25794 GCA_964388755.1 uncultured Pseudobdellovibrionaceae bacterium
TTCTAACGAGATTAGTGTTTGGGGATGAGGCTACCCATTTTTGGGGGGTATCCATCAAAGAGCAAAGAACTTTATAAAGAACTATTGAACGTTAAAATTATAGACTGGTCGTGAAAGATTTTCGATCTCTACTTGTCTGTTTTACCGACAACTCTTAGAAATTATTCAAAGGGACTAAACTGGGGAATCAATGAATATAGTTTAAGCCATTATAATCTATGAGCTTAATGTGATCTGTAGGCATTATTTGAGGGTCCCAATTATCACCTTTTTTCAATCCAAAAGTGACGGATTACGGCACAGAGTTTGTATAAGGATAGGGTTCTCAAAAAAGGTATGGATGGATCGATGGATAATATAATCAAGACAATCAGTAATATGTTCATGGCTCGTTATGGAACTCAGTTGAAGATTGAAACATCACTGCCAGAAAAAAAAGCCCAACCCCTATTTTTAAGTCACTGGAGAAACTCTTTTGTTTATTCTCAGACTTTAAGACAAGTTTCTTTTCCCATATTTAACTCAAAAAGCGAGTTGCGTGCCATTGCCGTAGCAAGCCCTGTTGAAAACAAAGACGCGGTTGTTTTTGATGAAATGGCCCAGTTTCTTCAGCTCACAATTGCTGAGCATCTTGAGTTGACCCAAAAAAAGGAGCTGCAAAATGAAACCGAGTCAGCCCTTTTAAGGGCCCATCAAGACGAGCACTCTAACGTGATTTCCCTTAAAACAAAAAATGTGATCGCCACACCCATTGAGTGGAAGAAAAGAAAGGCCCCCAAAGAATACGACCATGAACCCATATGGCTCAATGGTTTAAAGGATAATTTTAACTCTCACCTGGCTTTTTCTGTTCATGATTGGATTTCAAATTGGGCATTTATTAATGCCAAAGAAATACCGGATCTCATCTGGAAGGACCCCAACAGCTGGCAGAACTTTCCGCAGGTGACTATCTATATTCCAAAGATCGAAACCTTATCCCACGAGAACCTGATGATTCTGAAAAAAAATCTTCTGGAGCTCAGATCTGTTAAAGGTAAAAAGCCACTGATTATTGTTTCAAGCACTGGCTTACTCAGCCCAGAGGCTGAAGCTCTTAAGAATCTGTTTAAATACTACGAGGTCAAAGAAAACATTTCTGCTCAAGTTCAGGCCCACTTTTTACTTTATCGTCATCGAGATATAAAGCCGTGGAACTATCTTTGTGCAAAATCAGAGAGTTTATTTTTCTTACCCTTTTCTACACCATCAAAAGAGTTTCACTAAATTGCCTTGGGCTTCGGAGCATGGGTTTGGTGACCCACGCCCTGACAAGAGCATCGCTCAAAAAGCGAGCGATTTAATACTCTGATAGTGGTTCTAGCGGAATTCAATTTTATCTATTCATCATAAAAGGATTCATGTAGGCTTAACCCTATGGATTCTTTTAAAAAGTTTTTAACGCCCCTTATTGAGTCTGAAGATTATAACGTACTTCCGCTGGCTGGCGATGCCTCAACACGACGTTATTATAGGGTCGTTAGTCATGAGCAGTCCTGGGTACTCATGCAGTGGGAACCCTTTAAAAATCCCGAAAGCTTTCCTTTTTTATCTGTTCAGTCCTATTTCAATCAAAATAAAATTCGGGTGCCAAAGGTCATTGGATTTTCAGAAGACGAGGGTCTATTTTTGCTTGAGGATCTTGGCGACTTGACCCTTGAACGACGGTTTTGGGAGTTTCAAAATCAAGAAAACGTTATCCCTTTTTACCAAAAAACCCTGGACGAGCTTATCAAAATCCACGCTCTTCAATTCGAAAAAAAACCAAAAGACACTTGCACGGCCTTTGACATTGAGTTCTCTGTTGAGAAGCTTCTGTGGGAACTGAATTACGCTAAAAAACATTTGCTTGAAGGTCTTTTACAACTTTCAATGACTGAAAAAACGCAAAATGAGCTTGAAGAAGAATTTATACATATTTGCACTCAACTCTACGGCTCACCCCAAGTGGTTTGCCACAGAGACTTTCATTCAAGAAATGTGATGATTTCTTATAATGAATTTGTGGTGATTGATTTTCAAGATGCTCGTCTTGGACCACCCGTCTATGATTTGGTCAGTCTGTTTTATGACTCTTATGTGGACCTGAGTGATCAATCCATTTTAGTATTGATGGATTATTATAAATCCAATTTTCCTTATTTTTCTTCTTACAACTTAAGCTCAGAGCAGTGGCAAGAGCTTTTTGATTTACAAAGTATTCAACGCTGCTTTAAAGCTTGCGGGTCTTTTGCCAGTTTTAAAATGACCAGAGACGACAACCGATATCTTAATTACATTAAACCGACCTTAGAGAGGATTCTCTTAAAGCTTGAGATCTTTCCAGAGCTTAAAACTCTAAAAAAGTTGATTTCTGAATCCAGAGAAAAATGGGAGGCCATCTGTTAAAGAAGTGTTTTATATTAACAGCCGGCCTTGGCACGAGGCTGAGGCCCCACACCGAAATTCTTCCAAAACCTTGTTTGCCTTTTTTAAATCTACCACTGATGAACTATGGTTTTTTTTTGGCCCACCAAGCGGGATGTGAAAATTATATTTTTAACACCCATCATTGGCCTGAAAAAATAACCTCGCAAATTAACGCATTTAAGAAGTATTCCCAAACCATAGATGTGTCCTCTGAAAACCATAAAATTCTTGGCAGTGGCGGAGCTCTGTGGAAAGCCAAAGAAATTATTGGTCATAACGACTTTCTTGTGGCCAACGGTGATGAGATCCTTATTGGACCTGAGACCAATATACTGGGATCTCTTTACGCAAAATTTAAAAAAGACCAAGCCCTTTGCACACTACTCACTTGTGACCATCCTGATTTGCTAAAAAAATTTAAGGCTGTTTGGGTGAATGCTCAAAATGAAGTTTGCGGGTTTGGCGCTTCAGCCCCAAAAGATTCCAAAGAAAAACTAACTCCGGTGCACTATACGGGTTACAAAATTTTCTCACCACGTATTTTTGATCACTTGCCCCCTGGTGAATCTAATATATTTTACGATATTTTAGTCAAAGCAATACAAAAGGGCGAGCGAGTCACCCATTATCATCTGACCCAAGGGCATTGGTATGAAACTGGAGACTTCACGTCTTTTATTGAAGCTTCGCGCGATGTCTCTAAACACCAGTGGATGAATCTTCAGAAAATCCATTCCTTTTTTGGCCAAAAACTCGCCAAAGAATCCTTGGGTGGTACTGATCATATTGTTTACCATCAAAATGAAAGACTGCCTAAAAATCTAAAATTTCAAGGCATGAACTGCGTCGGTCGAGCTGTGATTTTTAATACTCAGCCTGATATTAATAACTGTATCCTTGTTGATGGTGCCAGACTTAAAGAAGATCTAAAGTATAAAGACACATTTATCTTTTAATTTTTAAAAATTGATGGGGGAAACATGCTTGCACTAGGAATCATGAATGGCACAAGCCTTGATGGCATTGATTATTCATTAGTTGAAGCTGATGCTGGTTTAAAAAAACTTCGTTTTGTCGGCCACAAAGCCATGAGCATTCCGCCGCTCCTTAAAAAGAAACTGATTCTTTGTGCGCAGAACCAATCCGGAACCTATGAGCTCTCCCTTCTTCATTTCGAACTTGGTGAACTTTATGCCAAACACATTGCTCTTCTTAAAAAAAAATGGCGTTGGGATATTATTGGTGTTCATGGCCAAACAGTTCATCATCAAGGTCGAAGGGCCACACTACAAATTGGTCAACCTTCAGTGATCAGAAAATCTTGCGACTCACCCATTTATTTTGATTTTAGAAGTGCCGATGTGGCGATGGGTGGCGAAGGCGCACCCTTTGCTCCTTTTTTTCAATATCACTTGGTTAAAAATCAACTTAACAAGGTGATTGCTTTTCATAATCTGGGCGGTATTTCAAATTTAACAGTTTTTATCAAAGACAAAGTGATCGCCTTTGATACCGGCCCTGCCAACCGCTTGATGGACGAATGGCTTTTACAAAAAAAGAAAATCAACTTTGATAAAAACGGTCAGTGGTCGGCCCAAGGAATCCCCAATCCCCACATCGTCCGTCAATTTTTAAAACATCCTTACTTCAGAAAAAAATATCCCAAAAGTACGGGGCGTGAACTTTTTAATTTAGACTTTATCAAAAAACAGGGGGGACCTGCTTTTTTAAAACTCAATCTTTTTGATCAAATGGCGACGCTCACAGAACTCACTGCAAAGTCCATTGCCTTGTCCTATGAGAGTCTTCCCCAATGCCCTGATCAAATTTATTTTTACGGTGGCGGGGTTTTAAACTCTTATTTAATGGATCGAATTCAGTTTCATTTACCGGGTACGCAAATTTCTCGAAGTCGGGATTGGGGCTGGCCCGAAGAGGCCTTTGAATCTTCGATGGTGGCTTTTTTAGCACTTGCTCGACATCAAAATATAACTGTTCATCGACCCAAAGTCACCGGTGCTAAAAAGGCAGTGGCACTGGGTTCAGTTTATTTGTAATTTTATATTTATTCACCCCCACCCGATTTTAAAAATCATGTGTGAGGGCTAAAAAAAATTATTGATGATAAAGAGAGTTGGAATTCTTTTTATAAGATTGATTCACCACAGACCAAATATCTTGTGTGGGACCATTGGTTCCATCCGTTGAAGCTAAACCACGGCCGGCTTCATTAGCATATTGACCCAGCTTTTTATTAAGAGCGGCCTTTTGAGCATCAGCATCAACGGCTGCACTGTAACCAGCATAAGGTTTTGAAGAAGCAGAATATCCGCCCCCACCACCACCACCACCTGATGATCCACCGCCACCAGACATGAAACCTCTATTGATATCAGCATTAAGACCACTGGCCTTATCCGATTCGCCAGAAGAACTTGAACCAAGGCCTGAACCCATACCCATCATGCCCGGAGCCATACCGGCACCAAAGCCACCACCAGAGCCTGAACCGCCAGCAGAGCTTTTACTAACACCACCTGGATCGCCCATTTCAGAAGTTTGCAATGGACTGGTTAGCGATGGATCACCGTTTAGTCCTGCTAAATTACTATTAAGATCAGCACGGGTTCCTTTAGGATCTGATTGACCAGTACACATTAAAAGTGAGTCTGCATTTTCGCCTTCACACGGGTCATCTTCTGCTGAAGAAGCGCTTAAACCAGCATCAGCATCCGAACCACCAAGACCTAAAAGTTCTTTGAGGGCCAGTAAGCTTTGCATGACCTCGTTCAAACTCATTTGAGCAGCCTGAACTTTTGCCGTCGTTGTTTTGTATTCATTTTCACAATAGGTGTTGCTCTGTTGAGCTTGAGTAATCTCAGCTTGATTGGGTGGTGTTTGCGCGCTGGCTCTTTCGATCTGCTCATTACATAAATTTTGGCATTTCACCGCTGCATTTCTGCAAATTCTATTAATCTCAGCTGTGGCAGCCATGCTTTGTGCCGTCTCCGCTTGGGCGGCATTGATGTTTTCAGTTGTTCCAGTAGTTCCGCCAGTCTGAGCATTTTGTGCCGCTGTTGCTACTGTTCCCGTCGTTGACTGTACTTGCCCTAAAAGCACATTCCCAGAACAGAATCTTGGGATGCTTTGTCGCATTTGCGGGCAAGAGCTTATCGCCTCGATTTGATCATAATAATTGGCCGACAAGCCACTAGCAGCAGGCGCCGCTGGTGTTCCTTGAGCAAAGACTTGAAACGTAAAAGTCTGAGCGAGAATAAGGCCCGTTATCGAAATAAAAATATTGAGATCATTTTTTTTATGTTTCATCATCTTAATACTCTCTGTTTATGAATTCGGTTTTTTTGAGTTTCTTCTCATCATACTTTTGTTGGACAATTAAAAAGATATCGGCCATGCCGATTCCAATGGGTGATCCGTTAAAGTTTTTACTCAGCTTTGCCGCCTGTGAGGCCGGCATACGATTATCTTTGGCCAATTTTCGACCACCACGAATCTCTTCGATTTCGACCCATTCACTGCCTTGACTGGCCATTCCTGATCCGTAACCATCAGCACCTGCGCCCGAACCTAAACCACCACCTGAGCCCGCAACCGCTTGACCAGACACCGAATTGGGATCAACCCCCGCTTTTTCTAGAGCGGCCGTTTGAACATCTTTAATTTTATTCATGATGGCTTCTATTTGTTGTGGATTAAAACCCTTTGCTGCAAGTCCACTGGGTGTCATCATTTCTCCTGCGGCAACACTCACGCCATCTGGGGATGTGACCGAACCATCAGGATTGACAGTGTAACCCATTCCCGACATTTGATTGATTCCATCAATGGCTTCTTGGTTCTGGGTTTCATAGTCTGCAATGGGATTGGTGTTGGGATCATAATTAGGATCAATATAATTTGCAGTGTTAATAGCATTATCTCGCGCTCGTCCTGCAGAAAGTGCATCCATAAAAGATTGGGCCGCGATAGGGCACGCCCACTGTTGAAAAGGCTGTGCGCAAACAGCGGCGAAAGCCGCTCCCATTGCTAAACCAATAATTTGGGTTGAGTTACCACTGCTTGCCGCCTGATTAGCGTGGGTCAAACCACCAACAGGTGTGGC
The DNA here is from genome assembly GCA_964388755.1 of uncultured Pseudobdellovibrionaceae bacterium. GTDB lineage: Bacteria > Bdellovibrionota > Bdellovibrionia > Bdellovibrionales > JAGQZY01 > JAGQZY01. The sequence goes on from CAYMBT010000010.1 coordinate 6,572, forward strand.
TGCAAATCCGCCCGTCGCATTTGGGTCTGAACCTTGTGGGCCGGTACTAGATGTACCTTGGCTTCCTGTCCCACCTTGAGTTCCATTGGTCAGTTGTGTTTGGGTAGAATTCGTCACACTATTGGTGTTTGAGTTTGAAACCCTTTGCCCACCGGTTAAAGTTTGGCCAAAGCTTTCATAAGAAAATAAGAAAATAACAGCGATCAGTGCCTTCAAAATTTCCCCCGTTTTATCCTTAGTTATCGGATAAAAACCCCTCTGCCTCGAGCTTATAAATAAACTTTAGGCATATCTCATTATATATCAAGGTGGGTGAATCCCATAAATTTGTTGGCTACACTGTCTCAGAGTGAGACGTAAAAAAAGAAAAAAGTCTTAAAACCCATTTGGTGTGCACCTGATACACTGAATTTGTTTTGTTCGATTTCTTTTTGATGAAATCTATTGGTTATTAATGATAGGGCTATAATTCTAACGTAAACCCATAGACTGAGTTTATAATTCTGCCGGTAAGTCTTTGTGGCTTTTAGCCCCAAGCTCTTCCATTTTACGGGCCTGAACAATCAGTCTCGTACTGAGACGTTTTAAACCAATGTCATATTTGTCTTGGGTGGACTTTAAAGATTTACCAATCTCTAAGTAAACATCGACAAAATCAGAAACCCTTTTATGAAGCTCTTTACCCAGGCGAGAAATCTCTTCGGCATTTTGGGTCAGCTTCTCTTCGTTCCAGCCGTAGCGGATCACTTTCAGTAAGCCAATAAAGGTGGGTGGAGTTGCAATAAGAATTTGTTTTTCAAGAGCGTACTCCACAAGATCGGGCTGAGTTTCAAGGGCGGCATAAAGAAAAGATTCGTTGGGTAAGAACATAACGGTAAAGTCCGCGCTGTCAGTGAGTCTTTCTCCGTAGGATTTAAGACTGAGTTTTTTAACGTGGTCTTTGACTTGTCGACCATGACGAATCATCTCGTTATTTTTTTCTTCTTCGGTTGTTGATTCTAAGGAGGTTAAAAAAGCATCAATCGGTGTTTTGGCATCGACAACAACGGCACGTCCACCTGGCATTTTGACGATCAGGTCAGGAATCAAAATTTGACCATCATCATTATTGATATCTTGAAAAGTCACATCTGAATATTCAGACATCCCCGCAAGCTCGACACAGTTTTTAAGTTGAACTTCGCCCCAGCGCCCTCTGATATGTGGTTTTTTAAGAGCATTTTTAAGAGCCCGTGTTTCTTTAGAGAGTTCGGCGCTATTCTCGATCACTTTTTTGATTTCTGATTCAACAATGGCGTAGGATCTTTGTCTTTCGATCTCCATTGAATTCACTTGGTTGTAAAATTGTGTCAGGGATTCTTTAAGTGGTCCAACAAGTAAACCAATCTCACCTTTTTTCTGATCAAAATGATGAATGGCTTGTTGTTCATGTTTACCAAAACTCAGCTCTGCCATTTTTAAAAACTCTTGATGGGAACCTTTAAGAACTTGTTGGGCTAAAGATTCAAATGTGATTTTAAATTCTGATTTTAAAAGTTCAAATCTTTGCAGGCTTTCGCCAGCCTCTTTATCTTTTTGTTGAATTCGTTCACGCAACTGAATCAATTCTTGATACTGCCTGAGCCAAAAGAAACCACCCGCCACGATAACAAGAAACAACACCCCACTGATTGATGATAAAATAAGCACTGATTGGCTCCTGATTAAAAAATTGACTCAAATCGGAGTTGCTTTTTTCAAACGCAACTTGAAGTTGTTTTAAAATATTTTCAGAGTTTTTCCAATCTCAGTTCAAATATTGATTAATATTTTTTGTAATCTTTACATGGTTTTGTAAGGTATTAAAACAATTGATCTATTTGGTATTCATTCGCCATGACGGAAGTCCTAGCTCAAGAAAATTATTCTAAAAACAAATGCTATAATACTTATAAAAATTAATAGCTTTACTTATGCCTCTAAAGAAAAATACAACAGTGCGTGCCAGTTCCAAATTGGCACTGAAATTTTGGGGATTACCATTGGGGGGAATAATGGGGATCAAGCAAACCGACCATCGGTCGTTTATCGAGCCGGAATCGACGGGGTTTATCAACGATACGGCTCGATCGTTTTTAAAACGACATTCAGATCCGAAGTCGCTTTTAAGTCAGCTTAAAAATCTTTTTCATCAAGGCGAGTATTCAAGCTGCGTGGATTTGATTCAGTTGATCATCAGAGAAAATCACACACTATCAGATCGATATGAACTTTATGTTCTTAGAGCTCAATTGGCATTTACATCCAGTGACTCTTTAGAAGAGGTTTCGTCATGGATCAAACAAGCATCGCTTTGTAATGATGCGACGAAAAGCCTTGAGAGCTGGACAAAATTCATATCTGCCAGTCTTGCCTTGAAAGAAGGGGACTACTCTTTGGGTGAAAATCTGCTTAAAGAGCTACTCTCTGATGAAGCGGTGGGAATGCTGGCACAGTATCATCTGTCCTACCATCTCTTCTGGAGGAACATTGATCCTGAACAATCTTTGTTCTTACTTGAAGAGCTAACCCATCAACATCCAGAGCTGATAAAAGCATGGTCTTGTTTAGGGTTTGTCTATAATCGCTTGGGTTTACAAGATAAAGCACAGTCAGCCTTTTCTTACTGCCTCAGTCGCGAGACTAACCCCAATAAAATTCAGCTCTATAAACAACAATTGGTTTCTTAAGTTTTTTAAACCATAGTTGTTGTGATTCGATCATTGGATTTTTTTGCAACTCACAGCCGTAGGCTTTTAAGAAAAGTCTACAAGAATATATTTTTTATTAGGCCTCTGACGAAGTTTAAGTTTACAAGCTTAAACTTACCGGAGGCATTCTATGAACAAACTTATTATACTTTTTTCTTTTCTATCTTCGTCAGCTTTAGCTGGAGACGGTGGCTTTAATCTTTGGACTTGTATTTCTGATTCAGGTCGCACCAATTTAACTATTTATGTCGATAACTATTCAGACGCAAAAGTTCCAGCCCGAGTTGTTTTTGGGATCGATGGACAATTTTTAAATTACGATGACTACAGATATGACATCGAACGCCCAGCTAACGAAGTCTGTGAAGATGATTGCACCAATGTGTCTGTTTCTAATAATCAAGTGACCGTTAATAATGGTGACTACATCAATATGACCGTAAATCTTAAAGGTAATAAAGCCACTATTGAAAAAGGCTTTTTTGATCCACGGCCTGAGTACCAAAATTCTGGTGCCACAGTCGGAAGCATTAGCCTAACATGCAAAACGTTTGAACAAGCTCCTTAAAACATTTCTATTTTTAATTGAGTTATTTATTAACAAAAAAGCTCGAGCAAAAATGCCCGAGCTTTTTTATTTCAACACAACCTACAGCTTTAGTATTGATCTTAAAAAACTTAAGGTTCATCAAACAGAACTCTTTGCAGAGCTCTTCTCATTAAATGGTGCTTGTGAAAGTAGAGTCTCTGTCTTGTGAGGTGGTCGACCAATCACTTTTGACCTCTCCAGTGGATGAAATATCTTTTGCACCTGTACGTTCAAGACACTTTTTGGCCTTTTCAACTTCACTAGAATTAGAAGCGTGTACAGATAATAAGATTCCACCATCTTTGATCAATCCTTCATAGCGCTTGGCTTCGTATTCAGGGATGCCAAGTCCTATAAGTGCTCCGCCAATTCCGCCCAAGGCTCCACCAACACCCGCACCTGCCAGAGCGCCCATGATGGGACCTGCGGCTATAAATGGACCAATTCCTGGTATGGCTAGTGCACCGATACCTGCGAGTAAACCAAGAGTACCGCCAACAACGGCTCCAGTTCCAGCTCCGGTGGCTGCCCCTTCGGGGGCTTTTGTGCCTTTAGTGTGTGCGAAATTTTGTGAGCCCTCGCGGTCTGGCATTAAAACTGATATGTCAGTTGTAAAAAAACCATCGACCTTTAGTGCATCCACAGCTCGCTCGACATCGGTGCGTGTTTTATAAATTCCTAGAACCACTTTATTTTTATCACTCATGATAATCTCCTTTTAAGGGTTATTAAAAATTAATTTGTATCAGTAACAACAGACATCTCATTTTTAACGTTAGTGGCGCCGGCCACCAGGTTGGCAAATTTCACAATGCTATTAATTTCTTCTTCAGATCTCACCGGCCCTTTAAGGGTGACCTTACCGTTAACAGTAATAATTTTAACGTTTTGGGCATAGGTTGAAAAATTTTTACCTTCCATGATCTCTTCGCGAATTCGCCGAGTGAGCTCAGTATCACTTGTGCTACTGGCTTGTTGATCAGCTGTTAATTCACCTGTTCTTCGATCACGTTTATTAATTTTAGTATTATCTGTTCCTGATTCGGCAAAACCCTGCAGACCCAGAACCATTATAGAGAGTGCAATTAAAAGGTGTTTCATAATAAAGCTCCTTCGCTCATAACTTTGTAATTGTTTCTTTAATGAGATTGCAATTGCAGGACCACTCTCAAAAGATGGCTGTACTGGATTGCTTCGCAGTTAAAAATCAAATGACGTTAAAACTTGTCATTTTGCCACGCTAGCGTGGATTTTATACTCGTCCGAATGATTAAACTTGTTTGTATTGGCTTTGAAATACTTAAATTGTGGAGCCGCTATTGCAACTCTTTAATGAATACCAGTTACTTTTAGTAATTAACCTCAATAAACCAGGGGTCGTAACGTGAAAAATAAATCTTCAAAGTCTAAAAGCAGTGCAAAATCTAAAAAGAAAATGTCCTCTAAAAAAAGTAGTGAAAAAAAAATGAGCTCAAAAAAAGAGTCTGACACCGGAGATATCACAACTCTCATACTTCGAGACCACAAACCTATTAAAGAATTAATACAAATACTTAAAAATCCAGAGGGTACTTTGTCCAAAAAACAACCGGCCTATGCTGAATTTGAAATATTACTGACAAGCCATGCCAAGGCCGAAGAAGAAAGCCTCTATATCTATCTTAAAGAAGTGGATGAACTGCGAACCGAAGGTCTTGAGGGCGATACAGAACACGAAATTGCAGAACAACTTATGAGCGAAATCAATGATAGCGTGGACGATAATGACATGTGGATGGCCAAAGTTAAAGTGTTAGCCGAAATTGTAGATCACCATGTGAAAGAAGAAGAAAAAGAAGTTCTTAAAGAAGTACGTAAAGAATTTGATTCTGACCAGCGCAAAGAAATTGGCGAACTCTATATAGATCTTCTCGCAAAATATCGAGAAGAATTTGAAAATCACACCAAATACAATTCTAACGCTGAAGTTGGAGCCGAGTATGTATAACCAAACAAACAAGCTTAATAAAACCCTAAAAAGCTCTCACAGAGAATTAGCAAACTTATTTGAAGATTCCAGTGGTAAGGTTGCTGTGCCTATTTTACTTTGGTTTTTAGGAGTTCCAGGTATTGTTGTACTGCTTCTTTGGTTTTTGTTTTTCAGGGGTTAGAGATTGAGTTTTTTTATGAAAGGCTCATTTTTAATTTTCTAACCGAACCGTCTGTTCTAAAAACTTAAACTGGATGTCCACTTGTGCTTGCTTTGTTCCTTCTTTGTAAAAAAGATTGATCTTCATTGAGTCTAAGCTGTGTCCAATCTCAAGGTGTGAACGAAGCTGGTCTAAAGTTTTTTGACAGTTCGGCAAAATAGCATGAAGACGGTGGGCCACTAAAAAAAGCTGAACACTCTCGCGACGCATATACTTTTCACAAAGAATTGCATATCGATGACCTTTGCGATCATAAAAAGAGACTGCACTATCACTACTGAACCTAAGATTTTCATTAGTAATATTATCGACATCAATGCTCGTATCCGCCCAAAGATGGGGGCTCAAAAACATTGTAAAGATAGCAAATAAAAAAGACATAGAAAGGCTCCTTAGCTACCAGTTTCGCTTACATTATTTAGGCCCACTTAAAAGTGGGTTTAAATCCAGTACAGCTTAGTGACCCCGTCTTTTTTTCAGTCTGATAGCAAAAATTGTCGCTGTTTTGAGGTGGGACCTCAATGCTAAACTATTGATATAAATAAATCCAAAATCCATTACTGGGTGTCTTCGTAGGTTTTCCATCCACTTTTTAAAGCCTTAGGCAGAGTCTTTTTATTCTCTTGATTGAGGTGCAAGTGTGCCTTAGCTACAAAATGGGCGGTTATCGGGGCTGTTAAAAATAAAAAAAGTGTCACTAACACTTCGTGGATAGAAAGAAAACTCTTTGCGCCGTAGAAAAAAAACATTGAAGCCAGAAGTGTTCCGCCCACTCCTAATGTGGTCGCCTTCGTTGGAGCATGAAGACGTGTCATTAAGTCAGGAAGTTTGACTAAACCAAAAGCACCAACCAAAAGAAAAAAGCCTCCTACCACCAGGTGAAAAGAAACTAAGATTTCAAAAAATAAGTTCATACTTCACCCCTATTCAATGACGTCTCCTCGCAGTAAAAATCGACAATAAGCAACGGTCGCTACAAAACCAAACATGGCAAATAATAATGCGGCTTCAAAATAAACAGTGGTTTGATAATAAATTCCATAAATAATAACTAAAGCAATGGCATTAATGACCAATGTGTCTACAGCGATGATTCGATCTATTTTGGACGGCCCAATGATGAGCCTATATAAACAGAGCAACATGGCTATTGAGGCACAACTAAAACTAAAGATAAGGGCATAATCTATCATGGGAATATCTCCATTAATCTTTTTTCATATCTTGATTTAATATTTGAAACACTTTGTATAACGTCCGATGTGTCTAAACAGTGAACCAGCAAAGTTTTACCGTCGTCAGACAGATCACTACTCACTGTTCCTGGAGTGAGTGTGATGACGCCAGCCAGAGTTGTTATGCCCTCGGGCGACTTTATATCTAAAGGTACAGCTATCCAGTGAGACCTTAGTTTTTTATTAGGGATAAAAAGAATTAACCGAGCAACAGCAATATTTGCAATGACAATATCCCACGCAACAAGAGCCATAAAACTGAAAGCCTTACCATAAGCACGGATGGCTGGCCGCTCGGGCCAAAAGCTGCTGGTGATTTTAGGAATAATAATCCCTAGGACACCACCCATTATTAAGCCGCCTAAAGTGAATTTGTTTTCTAAAAGCATCCACACAAGGACAAGCACAAAAGTCAAAAGAGGGTGAGGAATCCATCTTTTTATCACAATCGCTCCCCCTTTTTAATAACAGCTTCGGTATAAATTTTTGAATCTAGTAATTGTTGGGTTACCTTTGAAAGTAAGTTTGAAATGGGCGAAGCAAAAACTGTTAGAATAAGAATACCGGAAAATAAGAAAACTAAGGGCACAAACTGCCATTTTGAAAACTTTTGATCTTTTAGTTTCAAGTTATGATCATAAGATTCGCTTTTCCAGAAAAGGCCACTTCCGGCACGAGCAAAACCAATCATAGTTAAAAATGAAGTCAACAGAATGCAAATCCAGATCCAGACACCAAATGGAGTGCTATATGAGCTCTCTAAAATCATAAGCTTTCCAATAAATCCAGAGAGAGGGGGCATGCCAATGGCCCCAATGGCAAGCGCAAAGAATGCAAAACCCAGTAACCCAATATCTTGGAATGGCGGTGAGCTTGATAGAGAGTCTTTAAGTTCAACTCTACGACATCGAATTAAATCTATTATTAAAAATAACAAAGACGCCATTAATGTGGAGTGAAGAAGGTAATAAAGTCCCGCATTGATAGAGTCGGCAGTGAATTGTCCAAAAGCAATGAGAAGTGTGCCCATAGAGCCGATCATATAAAAGCTCACCATTTGCCCCAGCGTTTTTGAAGCAAGCACCCCCAATGAACCAAGAACTAAAGTCACTAAGGAGAGGGGAAGTATCCATGGAGAAGCCAAATCTGGAAAGATCAAGACATAGACTCTTAACACGCAGTAGGCTCCGACTTTTGTAAGGAGAGCAAATAAAGCAGCGACGGGTGCTGAGGTATTACTATAGGTGCCAGGAAGCCAAAAATGAAAGGGAAACAAAGCTGACTTAATTAGAAAAACAAGTAAAAGTAAAATGGCACCCGTAGAAAGTATCGCCATGTCACCTTGAGCCACACGACTCACTTTAAGAGCCATATCTGCCATATTTAATGTACCCGTCACGCTATAAATAAGGCCAGTCGCAATAAGAAAAAAGGATGAGCCCACCAAGTTGATAATGACATATTGAATCCCTGCTTGTACGCGAAGCCCGCCACCGCCATGAACCATCAACCCATAAGAGGCGATCAGTAAAACCTCAAAAAACACAAAAAGATTAAATAAATCACCCGTTAAAAATGCGCCATTAATCCCCATAATTTGAAGCTGAAATAATGTATGAAAATGTTTGCCGCACTTGTCCCAGCCTTGAATAGCATAAATTAATACACCAAATCCTATGATAGAACTTAAGCCCACCATCAATGCAGAGAGACGATCTAAGACCAGGACAATACCAAATGGAGAGGCCCAATTTCCCATGGAATAGGTATAAATATCTCCGTGATTAGACATCGAAAATAAAAGACCACTGACGATGAGCAAGCACACAACAGAAACCAATGAAAATAATCGAGATAAAAAAATATCGTGGCGACCCAAAAGAACAATCAGAGGACCAACTAAGGCTGGTATTATTATCGGAAGGAGTAGTAAGTGGGAAATCGTCATTTTAAATCCACCACGTCTGTATCATTTTCTAGGTACCCACGAAGAGACATAACAACAATCAACGCTGTCATACCAAATGAAATCACGATGGCGGTAAGAACCAAAGCTTGCGGAAGTGGGTCAGCATATTCAGTAACACCTTTTATAATGACCGGTGGCTTATTAATGGCTAGACGTCCCATCGCTAATAAAAAAATATTCACCGAATAAGTCATTAACGTTAGACCCAAGATCACCGGAAAGGTTCTTCTTCTTAAAACCAAATAGATCCCTGCAGACATTAAAAATCCAACGGCACTGGATACAATAAGTTCCATGACTACTGATCTCCTTGGGGTTGGGGAAAATCTTCATCCATGGGTGTTTTATTGATCGGAAGCTTTCCGGCAATTCGGCTCAAACGGGCAAGATTCGCTAAAGACAGCATCACTGCTCCGACCACAGTCAGAAATACTCCAGTATCAAAAGCCATGGCACTGGCTAATTCGATCTCTCCAATGAAAGGAATATTAAAGTAACCAAAGGTTGAAGTTAAAAATGGAGCATTAAAAATTATTGAAGCTAATCCCGTAATTCCGGCTATTAAAATCCCAAAACCAATCAACCCATGATAGTCGACTTTGAGTTGCTTAGCGGCCCAGCCAAATCCACTGGCCATATATTGCATAATGAGTGCAATCGATACGACAAGGCCTGCGATAAAGCCCCCGCCCGGAAGATTATGTCCACGGAGAAATATAGAGACACCCACTAAGAGTGCTAAGGGTAGCATCACCCGAGTTGCAACAACCATCATCATAGGATGTCTCTCGGGAGAAATAATTTGATGGGGCTTCCAACGACTGAGTTTTTTTGCAACTGGTCCATCAAGGCAACCATCCAAAAGTGCATAGATGGTTAAACTTGCAATTCCTAATACTATGATTTCACCAAAAGTATCAAAGCCCCTAAAGTCCACTAAAATCACATTGACCACATTTGTTCCGCCGCCGCCAGGTTTTGCTTGGCTGAGATAAAAATCAGAGATCGAATTAAAATCTCGGGTAATGGCAGCGTAAGTAATAGCTCCAAGGCTCAAGCCCCCCAGTGCCGCCAGCAGACCGTCACTCAGCTTTCTGAATCGAGAACTTTCAAATGGGGTCACTTGGGGTAAAAAAGTGAGTGCTAATAGCATTAAGATCACGGTCACCACTTCAACAGAAATTTGAGTCAAGGCTAAGTCTGGAGCCGATAAATAAACAAAGCCTATAGAAACGATCAAACCAACAACGCCACCAATCACGAGTGCTATAAATCTTTGATGGTGAAGACTGACGACAAGGGCTGCGCACCCCACAAGAAGTATCCAACCCACAATCGACACTGGGGTGACTGAAAGCAGTTCTTTTGAGCCCAGTGAAAATGGATGAGTGAAGAACGTAACACCACCCATTAAAAGAGCCGACATAAAAATAAAACTTAAATATCGTGGCAAAGACCCATTGTGTAGACCGTTAATAATATATCGGCTTGAATTAATTAAAATGAGATTAAAACCATCAAAAAGAGTTTTAGCATTGAATTGCGGACAGCTGTCCCACTGGCGTCGCAAGAACCCATAATATCTTATCAAAATAAAACCTATAACGAAGGCTAGTAAAGAAGACAGCAGTGCCGGTGTGAATCCATGCCAAAGACTTATGGTAAACGTGGGTAATTGATTGCCCAGAATTGAACCAGAGGCTATGCGAAGTAGCGGCCCCGCAAAAGTCTCGGGGAACACACCAATTAAAATCACCAGGCCCACAAGGATTCCCGGGGGCAATAACAATCCAAGTCCAGGATCATGGGGATTTTGTGGATATGTTTTCTTTTTTTCTCCCATAAAAACGTGTTTAATATAACGAATCGAATAGGCCACAGAAAAGAACGAGCCAAAGATAACAAATGTTGGAAGTACCCATGAATTTTTTAATCCTGTTAAAGAATAAACAGATTCGAGCATCATCTCTTTAGATAAAAAACCATTGAATACAGGAAAACCCGCCATTGATGCGGCAGCAATCATACCCAGAGTGGCCGTGATGGGCATAAGGGTCATAAGCCCACCCAGCTTTTTAATATCACGTGTTCCCGCCTCGTGATCAATGATTCCGGCATTCATAAAAAGTGCCGCCTTAAAAGTGGCATGGTTAATAATGTGAAAAATGGCTGCCACAAGTGCTGCCGGTGAACTGAATCCAAGAAGCATCGTTATCAAGCCCAGATGACTGACTGTTGAAAAGGCCAATAAACTTTTTAGATCATCTTTATAAAGAGCAATGAATGCTCCAAAAATCATCGTGAATAATCCAACTCCAGAAACAATAAAAAACCATTCTGGTGTTCCAGAAAGTACTGGCCACAGCCTTGCCATTAAATAAATCCCTGCTTTCACCATTGTGGCTGAATGAAGATAGGCTGAAACTGGTGTTGGGGCCGCCATGGCATGGGGTAGCCAAAAGTGAAACGGAAATTGTGCACTCTTAGTAAAACAACCCACAAGAATAAGTATCATTGTGATCAAGTAATAGGGGGACGACTGAATGGTCTCTTTGCTATTTAAAAGAACGCTTAAATCGTAAGAACCAGCAATGTGACCTAATAAAAGCATACCAGCTATAAGTGCTAAGCCTCCACCACCGGTCACAGCCAGGGCCATTCGTGCACCTTGACGCCCCTCTGGAAGATGGTGCCAAAAACCAATCAGCAAAAAAGAAGAAAGACTTGTGAGCTCCCAAAAAATAATAAGAAGCAAAATATTATCTGAAAGAACAATCCCGAGCATCGCTCCCTGAAAAAGCAACAGGTAACTATAGAAATTTCCCATGGGGTCAGTTTTGCTTAAATAAAACCGCGCAAAGACGATAACCAGTAAACCAATGCCAAGAATAAGGCCCGAAAAAAGAAAACTTAAACCATCCAGAAAGAAATTTGCATTGAGGCTAATTTGAGGCAACCAAGCTAAACCGTAATTAACGGTATTACCTGTAAAGATCTCTGGCCCATTTGATAATAGCAAAATCAAAGATAACAAAGATATCAGGCCAGCACTCATTGCCGAAGAAGTTCGTCCTGCGCGAATCATGAGAGGAGGAAGAAGAGATCCTATAAATGGAATAAGAACTATCAGGACTAAATTCATGTCCTTAATTTTGTATCGAAAACCAGGCTTAATAGCAAGTTGATGAGCCGTTTGAGTGCGCGTAAGGACTAGCTTGTGGAGATTAAATCATGAACTTTATAGAACAAGTCAGAAAAGATCTGTTTTCAAGACTGAATACATAGGAAAAAGTAAGAACGACCTTTGAAAATCAACACCCAACTACATCCTGTAAGATTGAGTGTCAACAACTGCCTCTCGAGAAGAGTCAGTTTAAAATTCCCACACTGAACTTAAGTGTATAGTTTTATAAATCTCTTTCTATACACCTGTGAAATTTATTCGGACTTCCAAAAATAGGAAAACTGTATTCCAAAATTGTTGCCGCTGGCCGAAAAGTTATAGCCGCTGATTTCATACGAAATATTTTCGTATCTTAAACCAAGAGCCATATTGGATTGCACACCCAACAAATAATCGCCCTGAATAACAAAACCCAAAGCGTTATCAACATCAGCAGTAATGGATGAGGCAATTTCAGATCCACTGATTTTATTAGCGAAATGATAAGACAAGCCAGCGCCCGCTCTCAATCTGTGCTCTGAATTTCGATAAAAAGCTAAAGCTTCTAGGGGCCATCTTACAAAAGTAATCTCACCGTTGGTGGCCGCTTTTGTACTAGCAAACTTCACCCCAAGCGTTGTTTGTACATCGAAGTGGTGATTGTCTTTGACCCAAAGATTATCAAAAGAGGCCCCTCCGAACAAAGTCAAACCCCGACCGGCTTCAAGATCTGATCGAGATCCATCAGCATATATCATGTAAGCAAGAGGATCTCCTCCAAAGGTAATATTTGCCCCTATCAAAGGATTAATTTCAGCTCCGAAAGTTGATGGTGAAGAAAGTAAAATAACAACAGACACACACAATATTTTTAACATCTATTAAGTCCTCTTTCGCTTCATTTTATTTTCAGATTTTTCGCAGTGGTTTTTTTCGTACTCAGGAACTTTAAACTTTTTGTTTTTAACAATTTCATTTTTTGCAAAACTTTCGTTGACAAAGAGTAGCGATGCATCCGTTGTCAATTCTTGCGCAGACTTATCGAGGCTATCTAATATATTCTTTTGCTCATCGGTATTGGTCGCCCAAATGGCATTGCCAACAAGTCCTCCGCCAGTCCCAGACTTTAAAGAGCTAAAGTCTGACCTCAGATAATAAGTCTTGCCCGGACTGACCTTGAAAGTGAATCCTTGGGTCTCTGACCCCAATGACATCAGTGATACTTTGTGGCTGCCAGGATTAAGCTGAACTGAAAAATAACCACCATCCACAACTTCTCCAGCCACTTTGCCGTCAATACAAACATAAGGACTACCAGCGCTTCCGGCAAATCTTGGGACTCTGTAAATATACACTAAAGCTTTATTATCACTAAAGCTCTCAACTGGAGTAAATTTGTCTCCTAAACTTGCACAGCCCATTAATCCAAATACAATGAATAATAAAAATAATTGATCCAGCCTCATAAGTTTCACCTTTGCTTTAAAGAGATTGGGAATATTCTCAGACTAATCCCATGTGGACAAGAAATGATGGCAAGAGTGTGGTTTTTAATGCGAAGCGCTTATCCCCGTGTAGGGCCAGAGAAAGATAGATAACTGTGAAGACCCGAGGATTCCTGTCGGGTAGCAAATTGACATTCTGTTGCAACAAACAGGGCCTGGCACCGATGGGGAGGGTTAAAACTCGTAGGCGCCCAGGTCTGGAGCACTGCCATTAAAAGGCAGTGATACGTCTATGCCTCGATTGATTAAATCGCTACCGATAGCTAAGCGAAATAAGTTTGAAGTTGGCAATGAGCCATCGGGATTGCGAGGTGCTGTGCCAAAACTTGAATTAACATTAACAAAGTCACTCGCGTTAGCTGTGACTGGCAGAGTCCAAGAGTTATAGGATGTATTTGAACCCGCTCGGGTTTCTACACCACGAAGACTGCCGATTGATATATTATTTTTAAAATTGGACTGAGTATTTGTAAATGCAAAATTGCTGTAGCCGTTGTTATATGAAGTGTTGTTGTACAAAGTGAAGTTTTGAGTTCCCCCATGCCAACCATTATCATCAAATCCATTGGCATGATTACCCCAAGCAATACAGTTTCTGACAAAGTGTCCACCATTGATGCCCGTTGTGCCGACTCGACGGCCACCCAATTTAAATCCATTGCCATCACCTAGAACATTAAAATTATCATCATAGCCATTCTCAAAAGCCCAGTTGTCTTCTAAGGTATACAGCCCACCAATAGTGTTATTGGCGATATTAAAAAAATCAAAACCATCATCAGAGTTTTTCCAGGCGCGATTGCCCCGCAATACAGTTCCGCTACCCGTTGTGGAAACCATAAAACCATCAGCGTTACCGTTTTGAAGATCGCGATTGTGATGTGAATCGCAATTAAGAATAAGGTTATTAGATCCCGTTCCAAAAATTGCGATTCCCTTACCTTCCCACATCGACAAGCGACCGGAATGATGAACATTAAGTTGTTCAAAGGTATTGTTAGATGCCGAGTTATCCATCACAGCCCCAAACTCAGGTCCGTTTCTGACCTCTAAACCTTTAACATGATTCCAATGGCCAGTGATACGAACAGCTGCACCTTGGGTCCAAGAGTCCGTGGACATATTAATGCCATCAATCACCGGGACTTCGCCCGGGTAATTATAAACTCGAATAGGATTTCCACTGGTGCCACTTCTGTTGAGTAAAAGTTGCGTAGATGGTGCGTAAACACCCCCACGCAGATAAATTGTCGTTCCTGGCGTGGCACTACTGTAAGCTCTTGCAAAAGTGCGAAATGGTGAATTGATTTCACCAGAATTAGTGTCCGATCCATTAGGCGACACATAATAACCTGATGTGATTGGCAACTCAGTGATCGGCATAATGACCATACAAGATTGAGAAAAATAATTCATTGGCGACCAATCACCTAAAGTACCATCGTTACAACTTCTGGTCTGAGTTTCAGCTTGGCAAGTCGCAGGTGCTGTCACTTGCAATTCTCTGTAACGAACCCGAGATTCTGTAGCACCATGAACTAAATTTCCACAATTTCGTAACGTTGGTAAAACAATTGGCCTAACAACACATGTTGTGCTTTGAAAAGTATTGGGTGACCAGTCGCTTAAAGTACCATTGTAACAAACCCTAGCTTGCGATTGATTTTGACAAGTCGCTGGCGCAACGACACTAGCCTCTTGGTACATCACTCTTGTTTGTGAGGAACCATGGGACAAACTTCCACAATCTAAAGGAGCAGGAGATGGCGAGGGAATAACTGGTATCGATTCTACGATCAATTGAAATTCTTGACTGTTTACCGTTAGAACTTCTCCCACAGTAGGTTGATAAGTGACCGACAATTGGTAAATCCCGGAATCCATTACACCAACGTTATTTAAAGTCAGCGAAAGGTTTTGGGCACCAATATTGGTCCATAAACCAATCTCATCTTGCTTTTGCCAGTTCAAGGATAAAATACTTTTATCATCTCCAACAATGGTTGCAACAACGAGAACATCTGCGCCCTCATTAACGGCTTCAAGATTAGAATTTAATTCAATAATAAACTCAGATATTTCTTGTATGGATTCTGATTGTGATTGAGTGGTTACAGTCTGAAATTTCTGACCACACCCGATAGTGAGTCCAATCAAAACTAAGAAAAGAATGATCCATTTCTTATGATACAAAAAAAGACCCCCCAAGACATTGTTCCCTGTTAATGAGCAAACAACAGGCCAAAATTAAGTTCTTAGAGTGAAAATGAATGGTATACACATAGTCAATTTGAGATGAGATGCTATAATTTTGACTCTGACTAATCTCTTATCATTCTTAAGCGACAATGACCCACTCTTGCGCAAGAGTCTTTGGCTAATTAATGCATCAGTTTGATACGTAAAACCTATGGGGGCCCGTCTATACCCAGGACTACAGCTATGGTCATTGTCCTTTTTCATGACCAATGGGTCGAAAGTAAATAAATTTATTTTACATATAAACTCACTCCCCTTCTGAATTGAATTTTTAAAAACATGAACATTATAAATCTGTTTTGATAAAGTTTTCATAGGGGATTGCTGTGACATCTTTTAATCCATATAAATAGAATAGAGGAGAAAATATTATGAAAAATGTGATCCCACCCACCCTCATTTTTTTTGGGAGCGCGCTTTCTTTGGCTGCAAATACTTTTCAAAATGATTCAATTTTTTCTAATATTAAAACCTCTAACCAATCAAAAAGCCGTTAAACATCATCGCCAGATGATTAAAATTTTTAGAACAAACGGAGTTTATATGAATTTTTTTAGCCGAATTTTAATAATTCTATTACTGACCACACAAATAGCTCAAGCCAACTGGATTGGTCGCGCCTGTCATTTCGTCTTTAGTAAAATTGTTGTCGAAGATCCCCATCAATACGAACAAGTGAAAACTGATGCACTTTTACATTATTACGAACAGCTTGGCATCCGAGGCGCGTGGAATAAACTTGAGCCAAGCGAAGCCATCAGCATGAATATTATGGGCGCTGAGCTTCGGTGGCGATTAAGTGAGGTTATGATTCAGTTTGAGAGCCCCAAAAATATTGAGCGCATTGTTCAAGCGATTGAACTTTACGGCGAGTTTGAGGGCGTGGCTAAATACTCGAAAGACAATCGAAGAATCGAAGAAGAAAATCATAGTTTGAGCGGCGGGTGATGAGGTGATGAATCTCCTAACGATCATGGCCGACGACTTAGTCCCTATTTTTTTAATTAAATATAAACAACTACTTGAATCGTTTTGAAGTCATGACAGGAATGGCCGTTAAGCCATGAATGAGAATCGACATGATCACTATTAAGGATGCCAGAGCCCAAAGCTCTTCGCCGAAAGAAAACTGAGCCTTACCCAGGGCGAAAGAAAGATAATAGAATGAACCAATCCCTTTAATACCAAAAAAACCGATAGCCAATTTTTCGCTTGTTTTAAGTGGAAGTCCTATTAATGAAGTCATTCCGGCTAAGGGTCGAATCACAAAAATAAAAATGAGTCCTACTATGGCCATCTTCCAAGTCAGTGGATTAAGAATTCCAGAGTAAATGCTGCCACCAAAAAAGAGCAATAAGATTCCTAAAAGCATTCGCTCTGTTTGATCAATAAATTCATGAAGACTTTTAATCGCGGCAACAAAGACGGCAATAAATCCATAACCCTCAATAAGCTCGGTCAAACCATACACGCAAAGTGTCCCAGAGAACGCGACAAGCCCATCTCTGACATGCTCCATACCAAGACGGCTAGAAAGTTTGAAAAAAATAAAAGAAATAAACCAACCTAAAAAAAATCCACTCAGGCCACCCACGATGATTCGATATAATAGATCCTTAGTGAACCATTCCAAAAACCAAGGTTGATTGGTGGTTGCCAATGTAGCAAGGGCAATGGCCAGATAAGTAAAAGGAAAGGCCATCCCGTCATTGATTCCTGCTTCTGCTGTTAGTGCAAACTTAACACTGTGATCAGCTTCTGATCCCGGAGGGCCGACCTGAACATCGGCTGCAAGAACTGGATCCGTCGGTGCCATCACTGCCCCAAGGAGAACAGCCGAGGCTATGCTCCAACCAAGAAAGCTGTAACCAAGAAGAGCGAGTGCGCCAATACTTAAAGGCATAAGCACAAAAATCAGCATGAGAGGAGCGCGCCATAAACGAAACTTTAAATCACGATCAATACGTAAACCCGTACTCATAAGCGCAATAATCACCATCAGTTCCGTAAGGTGGGTGGTGAAAACTTGTTCGCGAAAGGGATTGGGCCAAGGTAAAAACTCAGGGAATAAAGCATAGATGAGTACTCCAAAACCTAAATAAAAAATGGAATATGAAATTCTGATAAGTCGACTAATGGCAGGAAGCCAAGACATGCTCAGCCCGATTAAACCTATAAGAGCAAGAATGAGAGGAAAAGTATCCATGAAGTTATTCCTCCTCGAAAAAATGTTTTTTAACAAAATTACTTTTTACTCATGCTCTCCCCTTAAAATAAAAAGTATCTTAACACAAAAGCGTGGTGATTCATTTTTTATAATGGCATCAAATAAGTCTTGTTTAACAAAAATTTGCGTCACTATTTCCCATTGAAAGTAAGCGAAGGGAAATATGACCCGTATTAAGGAATTTTATTCGCACACTCTCTCATTTAAAAATTTCCCTAAGAAATCTTTTTTAAAAAAAGAGGATTATTTTTTGGATCTCCAAATGTTGTATAAGGGAAACAATAGCCCCCAGAGTGCATAACTCAAATACAGGAACATTTGTTGTTGTAAAAAAGAGGAAGGCAGCGGCTGCGGGCTGTTTTGAGAAAAGTTATAAACACCAAAGGCCCCAAAAGCGAAAGTACATAAGCCGGCGATAAAACTTTTAATTTTAATATCTTTAATAAAAAAAAGTGTGGCGCGGAAAATAGAAAAAACAATGATTGAGACAAAAAAAGTTCCGGCTAACAGCCCAAGATGAATGACCACCAACAATTCCTTTTTGCTCAATTTTTAGTGGGATTTGAGCCGAACATTCAGTATTCAAATACCGGTACCCCTGAATACCGGTGCACCTGTATTCAAGGGTACCGGTATTATAAATGGCGGAGGAGGGGGGATTCGAACCCCCGGTACAGGTTTACCCTGTACGGCTGTTTAGCAAACAGCTGGTTTCAGCCACTCACCCACTCCTCCAGCTTGGCTACGTTAGAAATTGCCACTTGCTGGTGGATAATTCAAGCACTAGAGATAATTTTCTGGGAAAAGCTCGCGCTCGACACACTCAATGACTGTATGAATCAGTTTTATATGAATCTCTTGGATACGATCGCTGGTTTGGGCTGGCACTATGATGGCAAGGTCAGCAAGATCTTTAAGCTGGCCGCCCCCTTTACCAAGAAGAGCAATAGTCTTTATGTTTTTTTTTCGAGCCACTTCAAAAGCCTTGATCACATTGGCGGACTGGCCACTGGTGGATAGACCTAAAAGAATGTCCCCTTTTCTTCCAAGTCCTTCGATTTGGCGGGAGAACACATGCTCAAAACCATAATCGTTTGAAACACAGGTGGTATGGGCGGCATCGCCCAGAGCAAGGGCCCCAAGGGGTCTGCGATCTTTGCGATAACGACCGGTCATCTCTTCGGCAAAGTGCATTGCATCACAGTGTGAGCCGCCATTGCCGCACGAAAATACTGTGCCGTGATTTTTGTAGGTTTCGATGATCATTTGGCTCATGAGATGGCATTTTTCTAGATTTTCAGAGTCAGAGATGAATCGATTGAGGGTTTCTTGGGCGTCGGTTAATCCCAAATTCCAAA
>CAYMBT010000011.1:0-15742 GCA_964388755.1 uncultured Pseudobdellovibrionaceae bacterium
TAGTGATTCCATTGATTGTGCTGTTGTTAAAGTCACAAAAGCCCAGTTGAGAAAGGGGCCAGGGACAAAGCATTCTTCCACCCCTCTGAGTTTTGCCCATAAGTATATGCCCTTTAAAAAATTGGATCGCGATGGGGCTTGGCTTTATCTTGAAGACGACTATGGATACCGTCATTGGGTCATAGAAAGTAATTTATGGGAGCCGTTAGCGTACTCTCAGCTTAACTATTAATCATAATTTCTCTTTTTTACCGATACTCTTAAAAGCTGCGCTAACTATCACTCACAGAAACTGACATACTGTTTTAGATCCTCGCAAAGCCTTGCTGGGCTTGATTTTTTTCAAGTTTTTACCATCGGCTCTGTTATTCAATGTGGAAACAAAAACAGGACAAAGGCCTGGAATACCTCATGTTTTCGAAAAACTTCCGAAAATCGACTTGCCTTTTTTCTTTGAGCTGTGTCTAAATAGATCAGTTCCAAAGATGGGATTGAATTAGAATTACTAATACTGGCATTAAACAAGGGGGGGAGATGTCTTCAATTAGTAAGAGCTTAGTGGAAGAGTGCAAAGCGAAGTTACTAACATCGAAAGAAGAATTACTGAATCGGGTTATGGATATTCGCAAGAATCTTTACTTTGAAGAAAAGGGTGGGGACGAAGCCGATCAAACCGTCCGTGTTCTCAACGAAAGTGAAGTGCTTGGTCAACATGACCGCATTCGCAAACAGCTTTTTGAAATTGAACAAGCTCTAGCGCGGATCGAAACGGGTACCTACGGTATTTGTGAAGAAACCGACGAGCATATTGAGGCTGATCGTTTATTAGCCATTCCATGGACCCGTTTAAGCATAGAAGGTGCTGAACTCCGTGAAAGTCTTAAAAGAAAATACGCTCGCTAACAAGCGAGTGCTTTAAAAAAAATCCAGTTTAATTAAAAAATTCATCCTCACTATTCAGTTCGTCGAACTTAAAAAATCAGATGAGAGGAATATAAAATGACTGGATTTCTTTTTTTATCTCTTCTTATTGGCTCTTTTCAAACGCCAATCTTAAGCGCAGCTCCGGCCGTGACAAGCAACCTTTGTCATATTCAGGGAATCATAACGAGCATCAACCAAAGAACCCATAAATACGAGCCTGAGTCCTGGCGCAAGAGCTGGCGACTACCAAAAGAGCGAATTTACATCGACATCCAATTAGACATCCAAAATGTATCCAGTGAAGGCAAAACTTCGGATCAAGGCTGCATGACGGAGTCACTGAAAGACAAAGTTTTTCAACTTAAAGATAACCAAGATCAAAAAAAAATCAAAAAAGGCCAATGCATTAAAGCTAAAACTCAATTCTCTGGAGACGAATTCTCTATCGGCCAATGGCTCTGGGAAATCAAACTATGCAACTCTTAATTATTTATTTTACTTAATTTTGGGCACTCGTTCTTTCTTCTATTTATCTTAAGTTTTTTTGATGGGGCCGCTTAAAGAACCACAGCGTCCATGCTTCGTCAGCATTTTGCTCTGCGAGCAAAAGCGCGTCACGCTTGCTGAAGGTTCTTTAAGCGGCCCCATCAAAAAAACTTAAGATAAATAGAAGAAAGAAGCTCATTTTAATTGAGTTAAAATATTTTTTAATTCATTTTTTGTTTTTTGGAATTGGAATTGAGATGAGTTTGTTTGTCCAGCTGGGTAAAGGTTCTGGGGTGTCAGTCTCTGCAGTTCATAATTTTTTTTAAATTTTATTATCAGTGAGTGACTGTATCTGAACCGTCATCATTTATAGTTTCGTTTTGGTAAGGTGTGCCGGATGTGCTGAGGCATTTGTTGAGAAGATGTTTCTTTTTTTGGAGGCAGGTATCAATTGCATTTTGAGTGAAGGTTTTATTTTTTATAGAGCGCATGCAAGAGGTGCGGCTATAATTATCAGATGGTCTATGGCTCAAACAGGTCTTAATCGCAATCGATGTAAAGTGCCCACATCTCTGACAATAGATTGGCATTGCAATCGATACTTATTGCTATTCATCGCTCGACACACATCCGAAGCAATAAAGCCCTCGGGTGGCTTCGCCTGAATAGTCTCAAAAGCTAAAAGTAGAATGAATACCAATATTTTGATCATATCTAATTCTATCTTTAAAATTATTTTCCACAACTACTAAGAATGATGAACAATCAAATGCACTGGTTATTTCTTTTCTTATTTTTAATTTTTATGATGAGTGAGTATTTTAGAACCTTCGGCAAGCGTGACGCGCTTTTGCTCGCAGAGCAAAATGCCGACGAAGCAAGGACGCTGTGGTTCTAAAAACTCACTCATCATAAAAATTAAAAATTAGAAAAGAAATAACCAAAATTAGTATTGAGATTCTGATTGGGCTTGTTCGTCCAGTTGGGCTTTGATTTCTTCGGCCGACCAGGTGCGGCCTTTGCCGATACCGGGGCAAAAGTCAGCGACTTCGGCTTTCCAAACTTTAGGGCTCATAACTTCGGGCCAAAAGGGCCAAGTTCGGCATTGGGTAGGGCGACCTTCATAGACACCGCACTTTTTACCTTTAAGAAAATGGCAACGACCATCTTGGCCGTCTTTAAGATGAAAGATTCCGTCTTCTTTAATGCAGTACTCTTTAGTAAAGTCTGTTGTCGATAACTTAAGTGATTCGGCCATACGGATGCGGTCTTTTTTGGTCATATAGACGTAACCGTATTGATCACGAGAGACGCAGCATTGGCCAGAACCCTGGCATTCAAACTGAATGCCGTTTTGCCACCATTCTTTATTTTTTTCTGAGTCCGGTTTACCCATGAATATTAAAACTTGGCGATGAGCGAAGTTGTGAAGGTAAAATCTGTGAGAGCGTTACCGGCCACAGCGGGTTTATAACGATAGCGTCCTTCGTAAGCCACTTTAAGGGAAAATATGTCGGTGAGGACAGAAGTCATATAGGGGCTGTAGTTAAGACGTTGATCATCGTTATAGCTTGTTAAGCTTGGTAAATATTCAATCCATGCACCAAGTGCCAGGGTCTTGCTATAGGAATAATCAATTTGTGAGTAAAGACGGGCATAATGATATTCGGGCATTATTCGGTTACCAACACCCACGTCATCGGCGGCAGGATTAATTAAAAGCTCTCGCGTGTAGCGATAACCAAGCTCAGAAAAAAGTTTTGTGGATTCATTACTGATAAAAAAATATTTCGCACCGATATCAGAAGAGTGACCTTCACGGATACCTTGAAATCTGTCACCGTTCCAACCGTGCCCAAGAAATAGGTTAAAGATTGCGGGGGTAATAACTTTTTCAAACCGAAGGTTGGCCGACCAGTTTTCAGCAGTTTGATTATTGGATTTGGTCGCTTGATCAAGACCGCTGGTTTGAATGTAGTGCCCTGTCAGTCTAAGAATGTCTCGAGTCCAAGCATAGGTCAATTTTTCGTTAAAACTTGTGGTTTCAGACTGAGAGTTTCCACCGGTGACCACATAACCAAGGGCCGTTTCGTTGGCAAGTCCTGGCTTTTCTTCGCCAAACACATTTTGAAAAGATAAAACAATTGCAGCCACTAATAACAATTTAGACATAAAGACTCCTCATAAAATCCATATCAATAAGTCAGTCATACTCTTGGTTTATTGCTTTAATGTCATGGGTAGCTGCTTCTAAGAATGAAGCAATCTTATTTGGGGTTTTGGCTCGAAAGAAGGGCGCCTGATAATTTAAATAATATTCGAGAGCCCACATTGGAATCCCACCCATCAAGTTCCATTGGATTGGCCTCAGGGCTAAGAGAGCCCGGAGAGACTTCACAAAGATCAAATCCCACAATTTTTTTGGAACTCTGTGAAAGCTTGTAAAGAAGATACTCAGCTTGAGAAAAGCTAAGTCCACCGGGTACCGGTGTTCCAGTGCCAGGGCAAAGATCAGGGGATAAGCCATCTATATCAAAAGAAATATAAACATGGTCCGAAAGAGGTTTTATGATTTGGTCCACAATATGTCCCCAACTTTTGTTTTCAGCCAGTTGCAAAGAAATTTGTGAATCATAAAAGCAAAAAATATTTTCGCCATTTTGATTGATCTCTTGCTCTTCAGGGCAGAAGTCTCGAATACCCACTTGTACAAGGCTTTGGGGCTTAAGTTCTTGAATGACGTTATACATAATCGAGGCATGGGAGTATTGATAGCCCTGATAAGAGATGCGCAGATCCATATGAGCATCGATATGCAAAATACTAAGATCAGAATATTTTTCTTTATAAGCTTTAATCAGGCCAAAGGGGGCCGAGTGATCACCACCAACAACAGCGCAGAATTTATTTTGCTCTAAGATCTGTTTGGACTGCTGATAGACCCAATCGTTCATCTTGATAGATTCTTTATTGATCTCATCTCTATCGTTTAATTGAGACGTTGTTAATTCAAGACCATTTTCAAGTTGGTCTCTTAAAAGAAGAGCTTTTTGTTTAAGGTGAAAAGATTTTTTAAATAAATCATGATTAAAGTCTCTCATAAAAAGACCGTTTTTATAAAACTCACCATAAAGGGCATCAAAAAGATCAAGCTGCTTGCTGGCTTCATAAACGCCCATGGGACCTAAAGAGCAACCATCGCCATAAGAGGTTGTGACTTCCCAAGGCACAGGTAAAAAGACAAGTTTTGAACTTTTCTCGTCAAAGGGTAAAGAGAAGACGCCGTTATTTTTGTTGCCTGTGGCATTGGGATTAAAAGTCATAGGCTTTTTTTAAAGTAAGAATTTAAGCAGCACAAGGGTTAATACCAGTATAACCGAAACGCCAATTGTCATGGCCTCAAAATGGCTCTCAACCCACTTTTGAGCTTTTTCGCCCATCACATAAATTAAACCACCCAAAATAAAGTATCTTAATCCTCGAGCCAGAATAGATCCAATGACAAAAGGAGCCATGGGTGCAGCGACAACTCCTGCAGCAATGGTAAAAAGTTTAAAAGGCACAGGGCTAAAACCGGCAATAAATATAGAGATAAAAGTGGCATTTTGTAAGTGCAGAACCACTTTAGAAAAGCTCTCTTGAGAGAAAACATAACTAAAGAAGAATGGTGATACTAATTGCCAGGCATAGACACCAATAAAATATCCACCCAGCGCTCCCAGGACAGAAAACAAAGTGGTGAGAAAAGCATAATAAAGACTTCTTTTAGGTTTAGCAAAACCCATAGCTAACAGTAATGGGTCAACGGGCAATGGAAAGATCGAAGCTTCAAGAAACGAAAGGATGGAGAGAGCTTTTGTGCTTTGGGGATGTTTGGCCCAAAGCAAAGTCCAATCATAAAGTGCCCTAATCCAACCCATCACTTGACTCATGAAAAATCCTTATAATTCTTTGATGCCACAAGCTCTTGTGAGAAGAGCTTTTATATTTTTTTGTATTTATAAAGAAATTATACTTTATTGAAAGAGCTAAAGTTAAAAATCACTCTGGCTCCTCAAGATAAGTGTATCCGCTAAGGCCATCTTGATAATAACGAATCAAGGTACGAGCTTCTACTTTAGACATACGTCCTTCAACAATACTGTGCTCTGCAGCCTTACGAATACTGGCTGTGAGTTTTTCAAGATTGTACTGAACATAAGAGAGAACTTCGCCAACCGTGTCGCCCTCGACCACATCACTCACGCTATATCCAGTCTCATTGATCGAGATATGGACCGCATCAGTATCACCAAATAGATTATGAAGGTCGCCTAAAATTTCTTGGTAGGCTCCCACTAAAAACACCCCTAAAAAATAAGGACGATTGGTTCGTAAAGAGTGAACAGATAAAGTGTTACGAGGCACACCGGTTTCGATATCAATGAAGCTTGCAATTTTACCATCAGAATCACAGGTTAGATCAACAAGAGTCACTTCGCGATCAGGCTTTTCGTTAAGTCTATGAATAGGAATTACTGGAAACATATGATCAACGGCCCAAGAATCGGGGATAGATTGGAAAACCGAAAAGTTACAAAAATAAGTGTCAGAAAGAAGTTTCTTTAAACTTTCATGGAGATCAAAATGATCTTTACTAGCTTCAACAATTTTGCACATGCGTGTAGAGATCGACCAATAGTACTGATCAATCTTGGCTTTTTCAGCTAATGAAAGAATACCGAAGGTAAAGAGTTGCAATGAATTATCATGAATATCGATCAGATCATGGTAGTACTCGTTGGCATTATCAAGATCTAGGGTCTCATAAATCTCTTTCAGCTGACGTAAAACTTTGTGCTCTTGATTATTGACAGCCGGTGGGGCTTCATCCAATTCAACTCGGTTAAGACCAAGAACATCAAACACTAAAATAGAGTGATGGGCCACAAGCGAGCGACCAGCCTCTGTGACAATATTGGGTTGCTTAACACCTTTTTCTTCACAGACTTCTTGAATGATAAAAACAACGTCATTGGCGTACTCTTGAACACTGTAGTTGATTGAACTGTCAGTCGAAGCTGAACCATCGTAATCAACACCAAGGCCTCCGCCCACATCAAGATATTTAGGTTGGGCACCCATACGGCAAAGCTCAGCGTAAACTTGGGCCCCTTCTTTTAAAGAATTTTTAATGGTTTTGATGGACGGAACTTGCGAGCCAATATGAAAATGGACAAGCTCTAAACAATTAAGCATGTTTTCGTTCGTTAAAATCTCAAAGGCTTTAAAGATTTCAGAGGTGGTTAGTCCAAATTTTGACCTGGCCCCTGCAGAATCCACCCATCGGCCTGAAGCTTTGGATTGAAGTTTGGCGCGAAGACCGATTTTAGGTTCGATATTAAATTTTTTGCTGGCTTTAGTGATGAGCGCTAGCTCTTCAAGGCGCTCGACCACAATGATTGTGTTACGCCCTAATTTTCGAGAAAGGATCGCCATCTCGATATACTCTTCATCCTTAAAACCGTTACACAGTAAAAGTGCGTTAGGGTTTGTAACCATAGCAAGAACAACTAAAAGTTCTGGTTTTGATCCGCACTCAAGTCCAAGATTATATTTATCACCCAGATCAACAATCTCTTCGATCAAATGACGTTGTTGGTTGACCTTAATTGGGTAAACACCTTGATAGATGCCCTGGTATTTATAACTTTCCATGGCAGTGGCAAAACAGTTATTGATCAGCTTAATGCGCTCGTGGGTAATATCAGGAAAACGCAAAAGCATGGGGCAACGGATACCGCGCTCTTGCAGCTCTTCGGTGACTTCAAGAAGGTCAACATGAGGGTTTTCAATTCCGGTAGGACACACAACTAAGTTACCGGCTTTATTCACATCAAAATAGCCATGGCCCCAGGTTGGGATTCCGTAAAATTCTTTGGCTCGGTCAACATTCCATTCGCTCATCTCTTTTGTGTCCTCTCATTAATTGGCAATAATATTTAAAATCTTGGCCTTTACATAAATCACTTTACGTACACTTACACCGTTTAAGGCATTTTTTACAGCATCAATTTCACGGGCTAATGCCATGGCCTGCTCTTCTGTGGTGTCTTTGCCGACTTCCAAGACCCCTCGTTTTTTGCCATTAACCTGTATAGCAATGGCTACAGTGTCTTCAATTAAAGCTTGAGGGTCATACTTGGGCCAGCTGGCCAGCGAAGCAAAGCCTTTTTCGCCCATAATGCTCCAGATTTCTTCTGAGAGGTGTGGGGCAAAAGGTGAAAGTAAGGTGATCAATTTTTTAAGAACATCAGCGGATCGACACTCTTCTTTATACAGTTCGTTAACTAAAATCATGAGCGAGCTGATCGCAGTGTTAAAATCAAGGTTCTCAATGTCCGTTTCAACCTTATGAACAGTTTTATCCACAAGTTTTAAAATGTTCTCAGAGGGCTGATTATTATCACAACGACTTTGATTATTATCATCCACACAAAGACGCCAAACGCGCTCTAAAAATTTTCTGACACCCGTAATACCGCTCGGGTTCCACGGTTTGTCTCGATCCATGGGACCTAAGAAAAGAATATAACATCTTAAAGCATCTGCACCGTAAGTTTCGCGCACTTCATCGGGGCTCACCACATTGCCGCGGGATTTTGACATTTTCTCGCCATCAGAACCTAAAAGCATTCCCTGGTGAGCGAGCTTTTTAAAAGGTTCAGCACAAGTCGTGAGGCCAGCATCAAAAAGAACTTTTTGCCAAAATCGAGCATAAAGCAAATGACCCACTGTGTGTTCGGGACCACCCACATAAAGATCGACCGGCATCCAATATTTTTGTTTTTCAAGATCAGAAAAAGTGTCTGAGTTATTATGATCGAAATAGCGCAAAAAATACCAAGAAGATCCAGCCGATCCAGGCATAGTGTCAGTTTCACGAATGGCATTTGAGCCCGATGGAGTTTTATAATTCACCCAGTCTTTGTTTTGCGACAGTGGCGGTTGACCATCTTCGTTGGGTTCATAGTTGGCCACTTCGGGGAGTTCGACCGGAAGCTCGCTCAGAGAAAGGGCTTGAGGGGATCCATTCTCATGGTAAATCGGAAAGGGTTCGCCCCAATAGCGCTGACGACTAAAAAGCCAGTCACGCAGTTTATATTGTTTTTTTCTCTCACCCAATTTTTGGCTCACAAGATGATCAATCATTTTTGCGATGGCCTGATCTTTTTTGAGACCGTTGAGAAAATCAGAATGACAAAGAAGTCCATCGCCCACAAAAGGCAAATCAGTTTCACTTTCAAGAACTCTTACGACAGGTAAAGAAAATTTTATGGCAAATTCAAAATCCCTATCATCATGCCCAGGAACAGCCATAATGGCGCCGGTGCCGTAATCCATAAGAACATAATCAGCAATCCAAATGGGAATATCTTTTTTAGTGAGGGGATGGACAGCGAATGCGCCGGTAAAAACTCCGGTTTTATCGGTGGCCACTTTTCGATCCACTTCAGATTTTGAGCTTGAAGCAAAAACATAATCATCAATTAACTTTTTTTGTTCCGGGGTTGTAATCCGGCTCACAAGAGGGTGTTCTGGGGAGAGCACCATAAAAGTCACGCCAAATAAAGTGTCGGGGCGGGTGGTGAAAACCGTAAATTTTTGCTCGTGCCCTTTAACACTAAAATCAACCAGAGCTCCCTCAGAAAGTCCGATCCAATTTTTTTGTCCCTCTTTGGTTCTGTGGGGCCAATCGATCGTATCAAGATCATCAAGAAGTCTGTCAGCATAGTCGGTAATTTTAAGCATCCATTGCTTCATGGGCTTACGAACGACGGGGTGTCCACCGCGTTCACTTTTACCATCCACCACTTCTTCGTTGGCAAGAACAGTCTTAAGTGCCGGACACCAATTCACCGGGACTTCTTTTTGATAGGCCAGTCCTTTTTTAAAAAGCTCAAGAAAAATATATTGTGTCCAGTGATAGTAATTGGGTTCACAGGTTGAAATCTCTTTGCTCCAATCAAAACTGAAACCAAAACTTTTTAACTGACGGCGAAAGTTTTCAATGGATTTTTTTGTGGTGATCGCCGGATGCACACCAGTTTGAATGGCATATTGTTCAGCCGGCAATCCAAAGGCGTCATAACCCATGGGATGTAAAACATTAAATCCCTTTTGTCTTTTAAAACGAGAGATGACGTCCGTAGGGGTGTAAGAGGCCATGTGCCCCACATGAAGTCCGCTGCCCGATGGATAGGGAAACATGTCCAAAGCATAGTATTTGGGTTTTTTAGAAGGGTATTCTGCGAGAAAGGCTTGTTCTTTCTCCCAGGCCAGCTGCCATTTGGTATCTATATTGAGGTGATTGTAAGACATGGGCGAATCTTAGCAACACTAGGACCTAGACTCAAGTCACTTGAGGGGAGTTTTTGCTGATAAATCGGCCGATCGTTATTAAAATAGGAAGGATGAATGAAGCTAGTCGAATATTACTTGTTGATGATGATGGTGATAATTTAAAAATCGTAAAAAAACTCCTCGAAAGAGAAGGCCACATCATTGAAGCCGTGGATTCTGGACCCAAAGGTTTACAGGCCATTGATTCTTTTC
This sequence comes from uncultured Pseudobdellovibrionaceae bacterium, assembly GCA_964388755.1. Classification (GTDB taxonomy): domain Bacteria; phylum Bdellovibrionota; class Bdellovibrionia; order Bdellovibrionales; family JAGQZY01; genus JAGQZY01. Next base: position 10,006 of record CAYMBT010000011.1, read on the forward strand.
GCCCCGATCTGATCCTTCTTGATGTTAATATGCCTGGGATGGACGGTCTTGAAACCATTCAACTTTTAAAGAGAAAACAAAATACTGTGGCTGTGGTTTTCGTAACAGCAAATACAAACACGGATGATGTGATCCGTGGGCTTGATGCCGGCGCTCTTGATTACATCGCAAAACCTTTTTCTGGAATGGAGCTTCTCGCACGTGTGCGGGCCCAACTTCGGGTGAAGAAATTACAAGATGATCTGCGCGAGGCTAATTTAAAACTCAAAGGCCTTGTTGAAATCGATGATCTTACGGGTCTTTTTAATATGCGATCGATCTATGATAAGTTGGATCAAGAAATTGAGCGTGGTCGTCGCTATGGTCACGGAATTGCCGCCATAATGCTGGACATGGATCACTTTAAAGGTGTTAACGATAATCACGATCATTTGTTTGGTAGCCACGTCCTTTCTGAAGTGGGCAAAATTATTAAAAAGAACATCAGAACCCACGACTTTGCTGCCCGCTATGGTGGGGATGAGTTTTTAATTTGTCTCTCACAAACTTCAGAAGAAGGGGCCAAACTTTTTTGTGAACGCCTTCGTCAGGTGCTTGAAGCCCATACCTATCGTCACAACGGTGACGAGATGAAGCTGACAGCCAGCATGGGTTGCGCCATCATAGTAGATGGTCAATCATTGATCGATGGAAGGTCTTTAGTGAGACATGCCGATCATTGTTTGTATAAGTCCAAAGAAGAAGGCCGAAATCGCATCACCTTTACCAGTATCCAAGATAAAAATGTGAACATTGCCAAAACATCCCAACAAAAGCGCGCCTAACTTTGGCTTTAAGTTTAAGATGTTATTTGTTTGTGTAGAAATAACCAAATCCCACATTTCTATAACCAAGTCGTATCGGTTGAAATAGGCTATTTCAGCCAATAACATTGATTCCTCAAACTCATCCGTAAGAAGTTAAAACTCAACGGCCTTGCCGAGAGGATCTGAAAACAAATAAAGTTTAATTGATGGATCTTCAAAAGACTGTATTTTTTTTGACTCTGATTTTTCTTTTAGCGAATTGTTCAACAGTGGGTGAAGTCATGTCGCCGAATGATTCAGCCTTTGGTTATGAAAGAAAAAATGATGGCTCTACTAAGTATGTCAGAGAAAGAGTTATATCAAAAAGATCCAATGGATTAGGTCATATCCATGATCACAGTTATAACCATAACCATAACCATAACGCTTATACTTATGACAATGATTCTTATCAAAGGCCATCTTCCTTAGAATATCTTATGATCAATCAGTTAGCCAGCTCAGCATCTCAAAGCTCTTTACCCTCTGGAATATCACTGGGAATTTCTAATTCCATTGCTGAAAAAGATTCTAATGTCCATTTTGGCTTAGAAGCCGAAGTACCGCTATTGTATGGGTGGCTTGTTGCACGAACGGGTCTTTCGTTTTTTAAAAGTGATTATCTTTATATTGGCGGAACACTGGGTGCTCGGCTCACCAATCCCCATTGGAAACTCAGCCCCTATGTCGGTGTTGAGGCTTATATTGGGGATCACAAACGTTGTGACTACAGGCCACGAGATCACGCAACTCTGATTGAGACTTGTGAGAAAGTTTTTTTGACAACTCTCTATAGCGAAGCAGGCTTGCGTTGGAAGTTTTCTGAAAAAGTTAAACTTTATCTTTTTACGAGAGGCTATTCTAAAGTCGATCAAACAATTCGCGAAGATTTAGCGATGTTTTACGGCGGAAGCCTTTTTTTTACATATTAAATTATTGATAAATTGACTTGCAAAAAGCTATTCAAAATAGATGAGTTATTTTTTATTTTTTATTTTTTATTTTTTATTTTTTATTTTTTATTTTTTATTTTTTAAATTTTAAATTCTAAATTCAATGAGCATGTCAATCTAACAGACGTTAGATTTTACATACGCTCAGGCGCCGGTATTCCTAAAAGGTTAAGTCCCGTTGCTAAAGCCTTCTGAGTTGAAAGGACCAGGGCAAGGCGAGATTTTTTAAGTTCTAAATCATCAAGGCGCCCGATGGGGCAATCATGATAAAAAGTGTTAAACACTTTGGCTAAATCATAAAGATAATTACAAACCCCAGAGGATTTATACCCCTCTAAAGCTTTAAACATAGACCAATTAAAAAGCGCAAGCTGCACCATCATAGCTGTTTCGCTTTTATGACTGAGTAAAGACCAATCTGGTTGATCAAGGCTAGAGTCCGTCATTTTTTTTAATAACGAACAAATCCTGGCATGGGTGTATTGAATGTAAGGACCTGATTCGCCATCCAGTCTCAGCCACTCTTTCATGTCGAAAACAATTTTTTTATTGGGATCCATTTTATTCATGCCGTATTTGATCGCCCCTTGGGCCACTTGATCAGCCGTTGTCTCAATTTCTTCAACGCTCCATTCGTTTTCGTAGCGCGAAAGGTAATCTTTAATGATCATGGATTTCATATTATCTATAAGCTGCGTGATGGGGACAATGTTCCCTTTACGAGAACTCATGGCACCGTCAGGAAGTTCGACAAAGTTATATTTAAGATGGCGACATTTGTTAGTGTCCCCTAAACCCAGACGACCAAAAGCGGTAAACACTTGTTTAAAGTGAAGCTCTTGCCTCATGTCAACGATCACAATGTTTTCTTGGGGATTAAATTCTTCGAACTTTCTGCGTGCAAGTTCTAGATCTTTTGTGGAGTAGAGCCCATTGCCATCCGATTTTAAAAACATGCAAAAACCAAGTTTATCATCTTCAAGGTTAAGTCCTAGGGCCCCTTGGTCTTCAACCAATAATCCTTGGGCATGAAGTTTTTTAACCAATTGAACTGAGTCTGAATCCACATCGGACTCCCAGTACCATTTATCAAAACTGACACCGGCCCAATTATAAACTTGGTTCATTAAATCTAAAGACCACTGTCTTGTCTCTTTCCAAAGGGCAAAAAATTCGCCCTCTTTTTGTTCAAGCTGTTTAAGAATGGCGGTCAGTTGCTCTCGGTTAAAGTCTTCAAGATCCGAGCCCTTTTCATCTTCTAGTTTATTATGGGCCAGTGAATACATGCGTCCTAACCATTCGCCTTTGTTATGATCAGGAACTTTTTCTTTATTATGGTACTTTAGATACCATAAACATTTAGCAACGTGGGTTCCCACATCCCCTGGAAATGTGCAAGACACCACATTATTGCCACAGTATTTAAATAGAAGGATAAGGGCATGACCAAAACAAAGATTTCTCATATGCCCGACATGCAGCTCTTTGTGGGTGTTGGGCTGAGAATACTCGATCAAAAATGGGTTTGCATTGGAGCGCGCGATCTTAAAGTAGTCGCCAGAATTCATGGCTTTTAAAACTTGGGCACCGATAAATTCTGGACTAAAAAAGAAGTTAAGATAGGGCCCGGTGGCCTTAGCTAAAATCCCCTTGGTTGATGGGTTCCAGTTCTGAGCAAGAGTATCAGCCACCATTTTAGGGTTAGATTTAAGCTCTTTAGAAATTTTAAAACAGGGGAGTGCGAGGTGACCAAGTTCAAGGTTTGGGACATTGGCCAAATCCTCTTTAAAATCCTGAGCTGAGAATTGAAGACTGAATGTTTGATTGACTTGCTCGGCAATGGTTTTGCTAAGCTCTTCTCTTAATGGGTCTTTAAGTGGATTCATTATTACCTCTTTAAGACGTATAACAACATTTGAGCACAAAGAGAATGACAAATTAAGCCACTGGGTGCCTAATAAGCCTTATGAAATCGGCTCAACTTAAAGGTCTGAACCTTCCTTATTCTCTGGCTGCATTCGATGCTTTTAATCTGGTGATTGAAAGCGATATCCTTAAGTCAAATCCTCTGCAAGATACCCATCAGCGACACAATTATGTTTTAGTGCCTAAAATCAAAGGGAACTGGCCCATTATTTTTCATTTGTGTGGTTATTTTTCAACCGCTTTTGATAATTTTTATTTTAAAAACCTCAACGAAAATTTTGTGCAAAAAATTGATCACAGCAGTTTTGAAAAAAGAATGCCTTTGGCCGTTCATGTGTTTGTTGAAGCCAATACATTTTGGGGTGGCTCACAGTTTATCAATAGTTCTGGATGCGGCCGTTACCAAGACTACATTCTCGATGAACTTTATAAAGCTGTGATCGAAAATTGGCCTATCGATCAAAAATCTTTAAAGACTTGTCTTATGGGTGGATCAAGCGGTGGCTACGGTGTCCTTTCTTTAATTTCACAAAAAGACTCGCCTTTTAATATGGGTTTTGCGGTCGCACCGGACAGCCTTTTTGAGATGAGCCTATTACCAGAAATCTTTCAAGCGGCCCCAGAGCTGAGCAAATATTCTAACTTCACGTCTCTTAAGAAAAAAATTAAGGCCGGCGAAATTCAAGAAAAAAAATCATTTTTTAATTTGATGAACGTTATTGCCATGGCTCATTGCTACTCAAGTCATGAATGTCTCGGTGAAGATTTTATTGATTTCCCCATTGATCTTTACTCGGGCCAATTGAAACCCAAAGTTTGGCAGCATTGGCTTCAACATGATCCTGTCCATTTTCTAAAAGACAGAATGATCAATTTAAAAAATAAAGAGATCCATCTGGATGTTGGAACTTATGATAATTACCATTTGCAGTTTGGTACCCGTCAAATTTTTGAGATATTAAAAAGCCATAAAATTGAGTCTACCCTCTCAGAGTTTCCGGGACAGCACTTTGGTTTTACGGCCCGAAAAATTCTTTTTTTAGAAAGCCTTCCTCAAAAAGGATGGTCCATTGAATAAATCTCATCAAGATCCTCGCATTAAAAGAGCATCTTTAATGGCCATGTTTGTGGCCCTCAGTTTATTTTTAATAAAATTTTATGCTTATAGGGTGACAGGCTCCCAGGCTATTTTTTCTGAAGCCATGGAGAGCATTGTTAACGTGCTTGCCGCCATCATTGCTTTTTTTGTTTTAATTTACTCGGCAAAGCCCGCCGATCGCGAACACCCCTACGGTCACGGGAAAGTAGAATACCTTTCTGCCGGACTCGAGGGTGGACTGATTGCCTTTGCTGCATTTTTGATTGTTCTCGAATCTGCCCAAGCTTTTTTTCATAACAGAGTTCTTCATCATCTTGATTTTGGACTTATGCTTTTAGCATCAACGGCCGTGGTTAATTTACTAACTGGCTTTTATCTTAATCGACTGGGTAAAGAGTTGCATTCGCCCTCTCTTGAAGCCAGTGGACGACATCTTATGGCTGATTTCTGGACAACGGCTGGAGTTCTTGTCAGTCTGACCGTAGTCTTGCTGACCAACTTGATTTGGCTTGATATTGTGATTGCCCTTTTTGTGGGGATTCATTTAGTCCGAGAAGGTTATTCGTTGGTGAGAAAATCCATTGCTGGCTTGCTTGATGAAGAACAAGTGAGCCTTATCGTCAAAATCCAAAACTTAATCAACCAAGTCAGGCAACCTGGAATCATCCAAGTTCATCATCTTCGGGTGATGAGATCAGGTCGTTATCACCACATCGATGCCCATGTTGTGGTTCCAGAGTTTTGGTCGGTCGAAGAAGCCCATGATCAAACCAACAGTTACGAGCAAGAGCTTTTTAATAGTTACCCATTTCCAGGAGAGATCCACTTTCATGTTGACCCCTGTCGACGACTGTATTGCCGATTTTGTAACCTTGAATCTTGTCCGATTCGCAAAGAAAGTTTTAAAGATTTTA